>JAEZJL010000155.1 GCA_023415815.1 Bacillota bacterium
ATATACTTGCTGTCATAGCCGACGATGACATGAACCGTATCAAGCTTGGGCTCCTGGATATCTACGAAATACCTCAGGAGCCTTATAAATTCCCTGTATTCCCGGTCCATGAGGAAGTCGTCCACCGCCTTGTCCACGACCTCTTCAAGATCCTTCATATACTCCTTGAGCCTGAAGTTCACAAACCCGTCCAGTATTATATTGTTGGAGTTCTCAAAATAGTCCATCAGCCTTCTTATGATCACGTTCCTTCTTTTTATCTGGAAAAGGCTGTTGAAAAAGCTTTTGTCCTCGTTGCTGATAATCGATACGGACCTGTTCAGGATCTCCTTCTTTTCGGTCGAATTGAAATAGCAATAGTTTCCGTGTATTATCCTTGTAAGCAGTTTTTCCTCATACTGTCTGATGATATAATCAGCCAGTGCGTTTGAAATATACGTTTTCAGCGCTTTGTAGGATTCGATTGATTTCTCCCTGTAGAACTTGCCATCATTGATGCTGCAGATAATGGAAGTCGACCCTTCGGTATTTATCTCATTAATGGAATAATTTATTTTCTTGTTATTCAATTGCTGGAGTTCATTCGTGATGTGCTGCATTACCGCATCAGCACTTCCGTTGACCCCGATGCAAAGAAACTGCATCAACTTCACATCCCTTCAAGTGTTAGTATATGTCTCAGCAAAATGTTGTATGCAGCGGCGTGTAAATGCAATAAGCTCCATATTTCTTCCATTTCTGCCTTTCTATGAGTTACATTTTCACACAGCGGCACCTATAAAAATATACCCGCAATATGATATATCTCCTATATTATATGTAAGCCATTTAACTAAGTTACTATGTAATAATAGGGCAAAATGATTTTGAATGGTTTTACGCCGTCATCAACGGTATGATCGAGCCCGTGTCTGTGACTTGCAGCCCGGAGAGCGAAAGGAGGCTGCAATTTTTTTGTGAAAGGAAGCGGCGGATGGGCTCGTATGCTTCCAGCAGGCGCGCGCGGCCGTTGACGGCCAGAGCGAGTTTGTCCACAAGCCCTGTCGCTCCGCCGATAAAGCCCGTATTCAGGCCGGGGAGCAGGATATTCTGTGCCGGTGGAATTTGAAGCGCCTGAATTCCTTTTTTTTCGGCCGCCCTTGCTATTCCGGCATCAGAGGTTATTATGGCGCTTTCGTTGACGATCGCGACAGAGCACTTGGTATAGCCCTGTTCCACATGCACAGGCTCTGCGCCCGCCTTCTCAAGCTCCCTGCGCAGCACGGGGTCGGTATGCTTCAGGTTGTGAAAGTAGAAGCTCCCGACCCTTGCGGCGTTGTATGCTATATCCTTCGGATATTCGGGAGCCAGCCCGGTATCGCCGCATATCAGCCTGAATCCGGCTTCAGCGAGCGCCGCCTCCAATCCGGAGCCGATGCCGGGCGCGTGAACAATGCGTTCTCCTCCGGTGGGATGGAGGAGCATGTCCGGGTGAAAGGACACTGCCTCATAAAGGCTGGGATGGCGTTCGGTTTTTAAAAGCCTTACACCCAGCCGCCCAAGGGCTTCCTCCGCCGCGGCGGAGATCCTTCCGTCGGCTATGGCCAGGCGCAGCGGCTTTTGAGGCAGGTTGGGAATTTCAATGAAGTTCATTCTTATCTCCGGAATCCGCTTTTTTGAGTATCCACGCTTCAAGAATAAATGTATACCCGCCTGTTTTCTGTGTCAACCTTTTCATTCATATCGGAGGGATTCTATCGGGTCCAGGTCCGACGCCCGCTTGGCGGGGTACACGCCGAAAAGGACGCCGAGCAAAATCGAGCCCGCGAATGCGGACAGGATAACCGCCGGGCTTACAACCTGCGGGATATGGATAAGCGCCGAGGTGGCGACTCCTGCAGCCACGCCCATAACAATACCCGCGAAGCCGCTTGTCCCGGTCATAATGACCGATTCGGCAAGGAACTGCAGGATGATGTCCTTTTTCTGCGCCCCGAGCGCCTTTTTGACGCCTATCTCACGTATCCTCTCGTTCACCGATACCAGCATTATGTTTATGATGCCTATACCGCCCACAACCAGGGTGACAACAGCAATCACAAGCAGCACCAGCCTGATCACGTTCATTATATCCGTGACCGTCTTCTGTATATCGGCCGAATTCGCGGCAATGTAGTTGCCCTTCCCGCCCCTGCTGAATTCCAGGAGCCTTACGATACCGACCCCCGTCTCCTTCAGCCTGTCGTTTGCAGTTACCGATACGAGTATCTGGTCCAGCATTTTTGATCCGGTCATCGCCTGAACCGTAGTGATGGGCATGAAAACGAATATGGGGAGGTCGTCGCCGAACAGGTCCGTGAAGCTGCTCTCGTCATTGCTTACCGCGCCTATAACGCCGACCTCCGCCGTGCCCCCGTCCCCAAACCTGACCTCCATGGTCTTTCCGGCTATATTTACAGTGCCGAAATATTTAAGCGCAAACGACTCGCTCACTACGGCCACATTATTTCTCACCTTCAGGTCGTTGTCTATTATGAACCTTCCGCCGTCGGCGAGCAGAAAGGGTCTGAAGTTTTTGTACGAGGGCGTGACGCCGAAGATCACGGCGTCCCTTGTCCTCGAACCCACCCTGACAGAGCCCAGGCTCTGCGATACGGCGGTGACGTCCTTCACGGTATCCGACGCATTCTTTACGATATCGATATCCTCCAGCTTGAGCCAGCTTTCCTCGTCCACCGTCCTGGCCTTCTGCCTTATTTCTATCATGTTTGCTCCAAGCTGTTCGAACTTGATGTCCATATAAGCCTTTGCGGCATTCCCCACGGTGATGATGGTTATAACTGAAAATACGCCCATAACCACTCCCAGCATGGTCAATATGGATCTGAGCCTGTTTGATCTGAGACAGGAAAAAGCCTGGCTCAAGCTTTCACCGAAGTTCATGGCTGCACCTCCCTTGCCTGCGGCTTCAATCCGTTATCCTTGCCCTGTCGCCGGTTTTAAAGGACGGCTCCCAGTTGGTGACAACCAGGTCGCCCGGCTCCAGGCCTTTCACTACTTCCACATCCGTGTCCGAGCTTATTCCG
>JAEZJL010000203.1 GCA_023415815.1 Bacillota bacterium
GAGGCACAGGGAGCTGCGCCCGCATGAATGGGAAACGCTTGAGACCTACAGGGACCTTGACGCCCGGCTGGAGGGCAGGCTTGCCGGTAAGGACGCGGTGCTGCTTGACTGTATAACTGTAATGGTCTCCAACCTGATGCTTGAGAGCTCTATGGACTGGGAAGGCATCGGCATTGAGGAGATACGCATAGCCGAAGAAAGGGCGGGACTTGAGATCGACAGGCTTCTCAAGCTTGTCCGGGAGGCGGAGATACCCTTTATAGCCGTCACCAACGAGCTCGGCATGGGCGTCGTACCGCCGACCGTTCTTGGGAGGGCAATGCGCGATATAGGCGGCAGGGCCAACCAGAAGCTTGCCGGGGCTGCGGAAGAGGTCTATTTATGCGTCTCCGGCATCCCGGTGAGAATCAAGTGAGATGTATACCGGAAGGCTTTTCCGGCACATTTGGGAGAGGCATCGTATGATCTATCTGAAACGCTTTGTTTTAATGCTCCAGTTCATGACGACAATACCGCTCCGGTTCGACCTGAAGGCGACGCCCGAGGACTACGGCAAAGGCCTTGTATGGGCGCCCGCCGTTGGTCTTATTATCGGAGGTGTGCTTGCAGGCTGCCGGTACGTATTTTCACTGGCTCTTCCCCAGGCGGTAACCGCCGTATTCGTCATGATCGTATATATCCTGCTTACGGGAGGGCTTCACCTGGATGGCCTTGGCGATACCTTCGACGGCTTGTTTTCCGGAAGACCGAGGGAAAGAATGCTTGAAATCATGAGGAACAGCCGCGTCGGTATGAACGCGGTGCTTGCCGTGGTGTCTGTCATTCTGGCGGATACAGTCCTGCTGTATTCGCTGGAGGGGAAAGCGGCCCTTACGGCGCTGCTTCTGTTCCCTGTCGCCGGGAGGACCGGCTCGCTCGTCTCTGCCGGGGTTTCCAGATACGCCAGAGAAGGCGGGGGTCTGGGAAAATCGTTCATTGACTGCTGCAGTACACCTGAAGTGGCCGCGGGGCTTGTGCTGCATTTTCTCATATTTTTTCTGGCGGCCGGTCCGAAGGGGTTGATAGCGGGCTTTATCCCCGCGCTTACGGCGTTTGCCGCCGTAAAGCTTTTCAGCAGGAGGATCGGGGGAGCCACGGGAGATATTCTCGGGGCGGTCTGTGAAATAAACCAAACGGTATTCCTGCTGGCCGTTCTGCTGCTTATGCGGCTATTTTGAGGAGGTGTACGGATGCTTGAACTGATACTTGTACGTCACGGTGAAACTGAAAGCAATATAAGGGGGACTTACTGCGGCTGGACCGATACGCCGCTTAACGACAAAGGCGTGAGCCAGGCCGGGGAGGCTGCCCTCAAGCTCAGGGAGACGGAATTCGACGCCGTGTTCTGCAGTCCGCTTTCAAGAGCGGTCAGTACAGCACAGATTATTACGGCCGGAAGAGAGTGCGGCATAACGCTGGCCGAGCCCCTCAAGGAGCACAATTTCGGCATATGGGAGAACATGACCCACCTGGAGATAAAGGAAAGGTATCCCGCTGAAGCCGCCGCCTGGGAAAAGGATTGGATGAATTATGAGATTATGGATGGGGAAAGCGCCATACAGGGGTACAAAAGGGTAGCGGGCTTTATCGACGGCCTCGCAGCCGAGCATGACAGCGGCGTTATTCTTCTGGTTTCACACCTCGGCACCATAAGGTACATCCTTGTGCACCTGCTCAGGCTGCCGGTCGAAAGCATATGGCGTTTCAGGGCGGATAACGGAGGCATTACCCGGATTGTCATCCCTGAGGATAAATATGCCTGGCTGAAAAATCTCAACATTTAACCGCAAAAAAAATATAGAAAGGGAACTGTTGAAATTTTGTCTGACATTTGCTAAGGCTGCATTAGTCAGCTGAGCCTCACAAAAATTTCGGTTTGAATTTTGCGGCAAAGTCTTGACATCCGAGGGCTTTGCGTCTAAAATATCTCTAACCTTTCGATACACCTTTAAAGCGTATCGATACGCATCGACTCAGGGGGTTGGAGAATGAATAATAACTCGATTAAAAAGATAGTGTTCAGCGGCCTTATGATAGCGCTCGTTTTTCTGGCTACATATTTTCCGCGCATACCGACGCCGCTTCCCGGAGGGTATTTCAACCTGGGGGATTCGGTGATAATGGTCGCGGCGATACTGATTGGGAGGAATACGGGCTTTGCGGCCGGAGCGATAGGCTCATGCCTTGCCGACCTGGCGCTCGGCTCCTTCCTTTTCGCGCCCATCACCTTTGTTGTAAAAGGCCTTGAAGGCTACCTGACGGGAGCTGTGGCACATACTGGCTTATCCGGAAGGCCTGTGCCGGCCGGCAGAAGTATAGTGGCAGTAACCGTGGGGGCCGCTGTCATGGTCGGCGGATACTTTCTGGCCGAAGCCTTTGTCCTGGGCTATTTCGACAGCGCCTTCGGCATAACGGCGGCAGCGGCGGAGCTTGTGCCGAACCTGATACAGGGAGTCCTCGGAGCTGTCGCGGGCTATCTCATAAGCGTCCTGCTCTCCAGGATGAATGTAAAGGCATATCTGGCATAGTCCTGCCTGAAACACCGGGCGGCTCTTGATTATCGGATGTATTTAGGGATATTATATAAGTATATTCTGAAATCGGAGTGACTGCCATGAAACTGACAATACTTGGCAATAACGGGCCGTTCCCCGCGGCGGGAGGCGCCTGCTCGGGCTATTTGATAAGGGAGGGCTCGGCGAAGCTGCTGATCGACTGCGGAAACGGCGTACTGAGCAACCTACAGAGGCTGATAAGGCTGGAGGAGCTGGATGCGGTGGTACTTACCCACCTGCACGCCGATCACATGTCCGATATGATGGTCCTCAAATACGCCTGGCAGATCAAGAAGGGCAGGGGCGGGATAGGAAGGCTGCTGCCGGTGTTTGCGCCGCCCGAGCCTGCGGAGGAGTTTGGCAGGCTGGATGTAAAAGACGTATTTGACCTCAGCCCTGTGAGCGGGGAGCTGGCGCTTGATATCGGCGGTATAAGGATAACCTTCAGGCAGATGACCCATCCCGTGATGGATTTCGCCGTATCGCTCGAGGCGGGCGGACGGAGGCTTGTATTCTCCGGAGATACCTCCTGGGATGAAAATATGATTGAATTTGCCGCGGAAGCCGACCTTCTGATGCTTGATTCGGGGCTGCTTGCGGCTGAAAAGGCGGGCAAGGCCAGCGTACCGCACCTGACTGCGGAGGAATGCGGGATCATAGCCGCCAGGGCGGGGGTACGGAAGCTGCTGCTGACGCATTTCTGGCCCGAGCATGACGTCAGCGAGCTGCTGGCAGAGGCCGGAGCCGGCTTCGAAAACGTCCATGCCGCGGAGTTGATGAAGGAGTATACGGTGTAAGCACTGGAAAATCTCCTTGAAGGGGTCTCCAGACCGCCAGCAAACCTTTTAACAGGCAGTCTATAGGTGGTAAAGGCGGCCAGGCTGAAATTTCTCTCACGCATATGCAGTATAATAAACCGCGGGGATATAGATTTTCCCGTGGTTTTTGCGCATTTGGCCCGCATCCGGACCGCCTCAAATAAAAAACGGCGCATTTGCGCCGTTTTTGCTTCCATATTTTTATTTACCTCAGCTTGTATCTCTTGAGCTTCTTGTCGAGCTCCTGTACCAGCTCGTCCAGGCTGTCCGCCGCGGAACTCATGTCATCTATGGCCTTCAGCTGATGCTCAGTGGTCGCGGCCACCTCCTGGCTGGACGCCGCCGTTTCCTGCGACACCGAGGATATGTTCTCTATAGCGGCTATGACCTCGTCCTTGTCCTGCTGCATTCTTGAAACGGCATTGTTGACGTCCTTTGTTTTCTGAACGATGGATACGATGCCGTTTGCTATATCGCTGAAGGATTTGTTCGTCATGTCGACCGCGGTATTCTGCTCCTGTGAGACCTTCTTCATGATCTCCATTGCTTTTATTGCCTGTTGCGATTCCTCCTGTATGCTCTGCATCAGGTTCGTGATCTCTTCGGTGGACCGCCTGCTCTGGTCGGCCAGCCTTCTGACCTCTTCGGCAACCACGGCGAAGCCCCTTCCGGCGTCGCCCGCCCTGGCTGCCTCAATTGCAGCGTTCAGGGCCAGCGTGTTGGTCTGCTCGGCGATATCTTCGATGGATTCGACAAAAAGACCGATATCCTTTGTTGTGCTTGTAAGCTTTTCCACCACCGAGAATATTTTCTCAGTCGTGTTGAAGTTTATTTCGGATTTCTCATGCAGGGTCCTGACAGCGTCAAGACCAACGCTGTTCAGGTCGCTGATCCGGTTGGTCTCCGACATGACGCCGTTATAGCTCTCATAGACGAAATTGATCTGGTCGGAAAGCTTTTCCACCATCTGTACGCCCTGCTGAGCTTCCTGGGCCTGGCTTGACGCTCCCTTGGCTATCTCGTCGACCGTCTTCGAGATCTCGTTCATGGCGCTGGAGGCCTCGCTTGCAGTGGCGCCGACCTTCCTTGAGGACTGGACGATCGACAGAGACAGTGTGAAAAACCCGTCGATAAGAATTCGTATGTCGCTCAATACCGCATTTACAATGGAGGATACGCCGCCCAGCGAACCGAAGCTTTTTGAATCGACAAGCTTTGAGAAGTCTCCCTGCTTGATTACCTCAAGGTCCGACGAGAAGCGCTTTGTAAGCTGTTTCAATATGTGATCCGTCGTTAACTTTATGACAAAGGACGTCAGGACAGCCGAAAGGAAAACAAAAACTGTTCCGATTATATCCTTTACGATCAGCATGTGCAGCGCTGCAAATACGACGCCGATGCCGACTGTAATGATAAGTATGATTTTTAATGGGTTAGCTGCCGTTTTTCTGTCACTCATAGAACTATTCATCCCCCGCTATTATATTTTTCTTCTTGTGCAGACTATCGTTAATTCAATATTAATTTCGCTATTGAAATATGGAATTCCTTCTTGATTGCAAATAAATTTGAGAAATTGTAGAAATTAAGGATATAAGCGCGAAAAGCTTTTACTTTCGCAGCCGTGCTGTTTATTGACTTCGATTGTATAATTGTATACAATTATACATATATACATAATGGTATTTTTGTGAGGAGGAGGAACTGAATGCTGGAATTCAACAAAAAGACGAACACGCTGGAACAGACCCAATACCGTTACTCACTCCAGGATGTGCAGGAGCCGAACCTGTACAGGGAAATATACAGCTATGATGAAATTCCGAAATGCGCTTTCAACCATAGAAGGGTCCCGATGTTTCCGGCAGACGAAATATGGATAACCGATACCACCTTCAGAGACGGGCAGCAGTCAAGAGCGCCGTATACCGTAGAGCAGACCGTGACGCTTTACGATTATCTGCATAAGCTTGGCGGTCCGAAGGGCATTATCAGGCAAAGCGAGTTCTTTCTGTACAGCGAGAGGGACAAGGAAGCGGTGTACAAATGTCAGGAAAAGGGCTACGAGTTTCCGGAGGTCACAAGCTGGATAAGGGCCACTAAAAACGACTTTCTGCTTGCAAAGAGCATGGGCGTGAAGGAGAGCGGAATTCTCGTCAGCTGCTCCGACTATCATATATTCAAAAAACTTAACATGTCCAGAAGACAGGCTCTCGACCACTATATGGGCATCATAAAAAGCGCTATAGAGGTCGGCATAAAGCCGCGCTGCCATTTTGAAGACATCACAAGGGCTGATTTCTACGGCTTTGTCGTACCCTTTGCGCTCGAGCTGCGCAAGCTCGGCGAGGAAAGCGGAATACCGATAAAGCTGAGAGCCTGCGACACGCTCGGCTACGGCGTTTCCTATCCGGGCGCGGCACTGCCCAGGAGCGTGCCAGGTATCATTTATGGCCTGAGGCATCATGCGGGCTTGCCGAGCGAGCTGATCGAATGGCACGGGCATAACGACTTTTACAAAGCCGTGGTCAACTCGGCGTCCGCTTGGATGTACGGCGCATCCAGCGTCAACTGCTCCCTGCTCGGCATAGGCGAGAGGACCGGAAATACGCCTCTTGAGGCCATGGTCATCGAATACGCCCAGATCAGGGGTACGACCGACGGGATGGATACGACGGTCATCACGGAAATCGCCGACTACTATGAAAAAGAGCTCGGCTACAGCATACCGACACGGACTCCTTTTGTGGGCAGGCATTTCAATGTCACGCAGGCGGGCATACACGCCGACGGCCTTCTCAAGGACGAAGAAATATACAATATATTCGATACCGGAAAACTGCTGAACAGGCCTGTTGGCGTCGCCATCAACCAGACGTCCGGGCTTGCGGGCATAGCCCACTGGATAAACGGCTATTTTGGCTTCAACGGAAACCAGAGGCTCGATAAGCACGATGCGAGGGTCAAGAAGATGAAGGAATGGGTGGACGGACAGTACGGCAACGGCAGGGTCACCGCCTTAGGCGACAGCGAGCTCGAAGAGGCTATTAAGGAGCTTGTGCCGGAGATCTTCGACCTGGTGCTGTAGCGGAGAGGGGACACATCTCTCCTTTCAAAGGGCTGAGGTTCGAGATATGTCCCCTTTTGAAAAGGCCGGAATGGACACATCCCTCCTTCCGAAGGATTGGAGTCCGGGATATGTCCCGGTGAAAAAGGAGAGGGGACACATCTCTCCTTCCGAAGGACTGGAGTCCAGGATATGTCCCGGTGAAAAAGGAGAGGGGACACATCCCTCCTTCCGAAGGACTGGAGTCCGAGATATGTCCCCTTTTGAAAACATAATTTGGAGGATAAATAATCATGGGAATGAATATAGCGCAGAAGATTATTGATAAACATCTGATAAGCGGCGAAACGGTACCGGGAAAGGAAATATCCATACGGATTGACCAGACGCTCACGCAGGATTCCACAGGCACCATGGCGTACCTGCAGTTTGAGGCCGTTGGGATTCCAAGGGTAAGGACCGAGAAGTCGGTGGCATATATCGATCACAACACGCTCCAGGCGGGCTTCGAAAACGCGGACGATCACAAGTACATCCAGACCGTGGCGTCAAAGCACGGCATCCATTTCTCAAGGCCCGGGAACGGGATTTGTCACCAGGTGCAGCTTGAGAGGTTCGGGGTTCCGGGAAAGACGCTTCTTGGCTCGGACAGCCATACCCCGACCGGGGGAGGCATAGGGATGCTGGCCATAGGCGCGGGCGGCCTTGACGTTGCAGTAGCCATGGGCGGGGGCCCGTATTATATGACGATGCCCAGGGTATGCAGGGTTGTGCTCAAGGGCCGGCTCAAGCCATGGGTGGCGGCGAAGGACATCATACTGGAGGTGCTCAGACTGCTGACCGTAAAGGGCGGCGTCGGAAAGGTCGTCGAGTACTCCGGCGAAGGGACGGCCTTTCTTTCGGTGCCTGAAAGGGCTACCATCACAAATATGGGAGCCGAGCTGGGAGCCACCACCTCCATATTCCCGAGCGACAGCGTGACAAAGGAGTTCCTCAGAGCGCAGGGGAGGGCGGGCGACTGGGTCGAGCTGCTTCCCGACGCGGACGCCGTATACGACGAGGAATTGGTAATAGACCTGGACAGGCTTGAGCCTCTGGCCGCAATGCCCCACAGCCCGGACAATATAGCGAGCATCCGGGATATCAGCGGGCTGAAGGTTGACCAGGTCGCCATAGGCAGCTGCACCAATTCCTCCTATGCCGATATGATGAAGGTCGCCGCGATACTGAAGGGCAGGACGGTTCATCCCGGAGTCAGCCTTGTGATAGCCCCCGGCTCCAAGCAGGTACTGACCATGCTTGCCCAGAACGGGGCTCTTGCCGATATGGTGGCCTCGGGCGCAAGAATACTCGAATCCGCGTGCGGTCCCTGCATAGGCATGGGCCAGGCTCCGTCAACCGACGCGGTTTCTCTCAGGACCTTCAACAGGAATTTTGAGGGCAGGAGCGGGACGCCGTCGGCAAAGGTCTACCTTGTGAGCCCGGAGACGGCCGCTGTAAGCGCCGTAAGGGGCGTACTGACCGACCCGCGGGAGTTCGGGGCTGCGCCGGTTGTTGAAATGCCGGACAGCTTCGTTATAAACGACAACATGGTGATCGGGCCGGCGACGGAGGGCAGCGAGGTTGAAGTGGTCAGGGGCCCGAACATCAAGCCGTTCCCGATAAACACCGGGCTGCCTGAAAGCCTTGAAGGGAAAGTCCTGATAAAGGTCGGCGACAATATCACCACCGACCATATCATGCCTTCCAATGCAAGGCTTCTGCCCTACAGGTCCAACATACCCTATCTTGCGGAGTACTGCCTTACGCCCTGCGACCCCGGATTCCCAAAGCGGGCCAGGGAAAACGGAGGCGGCTTTATCGTGGGCGGCTCGAACTACGGACAGGGCTCCAGCCGGGAGCACGCCGCGCTTGCGCCGCTGCAGCTCGGGATAAAGGGCGTCCTGGCCAAATCCTTTGCAAGGATACACATGGCCAACCTGGTCAATTCCGGCATCCTGCCGGTGACCTTTGCGGATGAAGCCGATTATGACAGGATAGGGGAGGACGACGTCCTTCAAATGGAAAATGCCCGCCTGCAGATTAAGTCGGGCAATGAATTGATTCTGCGCAATATAACAAAAAATACTGAAATAAAGGTGAAGGCATCCCTGTCCGGAAGGCAGATAGAAATGATACTTGCGGGAGGGCTTCTGAATCTGACAAGGGCGGGGGACGCGCCATCAAAGCCCTAAGCGGGGAACATCCCCTTTGAAAGACTGATTGTATAAGGAGTGTATGCATTGATGAAGGTTGAGTACAACGAGGCGGAGGTCAACTCAGGTTCACTGAGCAGCAGGGTTTTCAGCCAGCTCCAGAACGATATTCTGAACGGCGAGTATCAGCCCGGCGACAGTCTCATAGAGACCAAGCTCTCCGAGGAGCTGGGCGTCAGCCGTACCCCCATAAGGGAGGCCATAAGGCAGCTGGAGCTGGAAGGCCTGGTCAAATCCATCCCCAACAAGGGGGCTGTCGTCAAAGGAATTTCCGCCAAGGACATCGAGGACATTTATACCATAAGAATGCTGATCGAGGGGCTTGCGGCGAGATGGGCCACGGAAAAGATAACTCCCGAGGAGCTTAAGGAGCTTAAGGAGGCCGCCGAGCTCGAGGAATTCTACACTGCCAAAAACGACCTCAACCACCTGCTCCATTTCGACTCGCGCTTTCACGACATCATATTCAAGGCCAGCAAGAGCAAGCCGCTGATGCACACCCTCAGCACCTTCCACCATTATGTGCAGAGGGCCAGGAGCATGTCGCTGAACAGCCCGGAAAGGGCTCAGAAGGCTCTGGAGGAGCACAAGGCTATCTTGAAGGCCATAATCGAGGGGGACGCCGACAAAGCGGAGAGGCTTACGACCGAGCATGTCAAAAATGCAAGCATAAACCTGCTGAAACAAAATAATATCATTATAATAAAGTGATGGAGGTGACGTTATGAGTTCGAAGAATTTATCCGAAGCCGCGGACAAAATCATCGAGAAGCTGGGAGGCATCGTTGAGAAGAACGACAGAATAGATCCGGAGCTGTATAAAAGGTACAACGTGAAAAGAGGCCTCAGGGACCTGGACGGCACAGGCGTCCTGGTCGGGCTCACGGAGATCGGCGACGTAAGGGCGTATATTTTTGACGAGGAAGAGAAGATCCCGACGGAGGGACGGCTATTCTACAGAGGTATGGAGATAAACGACATCGTGCGAGGCTTTCAGACGGAAAAACGCTTCGGCTTCGAGGAATGCTGCTACCTGCTGCTTTTCGGGGAGCTCCCGAATAAAGCGCGGCTAGAGGAATTCCAGGCGCTTCTCGGCGAGCTCAGAGGACTGCCGCCGGGCTTTACGGAAGACATGATACTCAAGGCCCCCAGCAAGGATATCATGAACAAGCTCGCCAGAAGCGTGCTTGCGGCTTACTCCTATGACCCGAACCCCGACGACCTGAGCCTTAAAAACACCTTGAGGCAGTGCATCGAGCTGATCGCGCGCTTTCCGACCATGGCCGCCTACGGCTACCAAGCCAAGGCGCATTATCACGACGGCAAGAGCCTTTTTATCCATAATCCCCTGAAGAATCTGAGCACTGCCGAAAACATCCTTCACATGATCAGGCCCGACAGCCTCTATTCTGCTTCCGAGGCGGAATTGCTCGATCTGGCGCTTGTCCTCCACGCGGAGCACGGCGGCGGCAACAACTCAACCTTTGTCGCCCATGTGGTAACCTCCACCGGGACGGATACATATTCCGCCATTGCCGCGGCAATAGGCTCGCTGAAGGGTCCCCAGCATGGCGGCGCCAACATTAAGGTCATGGGCATGATGGAGGAGATAAAAGCGAATGTCTCCAACTGGGAGGACGAGGATGAAGTCGCGGCCTACCTCGGTAAGATAATCAAGAAGGAGGCCTTCGACAGGACGGGCCTGATTTACGGGGTTGGCCATGCCGTCTATACAGTATCCGACCCCAGGACGATACTGCTCAAGCAGAAGGCCGAAAGGCTGGCGGAGGAAAAGGGCCTCGAGAAGGAATACAGGCTTTATACTACGGTTGAAAAGCTGGCTCCCGATGTCTTTTTCAAGGTGAAAAACAATGACAAGGTAATATGCGCCAATGTCGACTTCTATTCGGGCTTTGTCTACAAAACCCTGAACATCCCCATGGAGCTCTATACCCCCATATTTGCGGTAGGAAGAGTGACGGGCTGGTGCGCTCACAGAATAGAGGAGCTTGTAAACGGCGGAAGGATCATCAGGCCCGCATACAAGAGCGTCATCGGTAAGAAGTCTTATGTGCCCATGAACGAAAGAGCATAACACGGGTTCAGCGCGCATCAATAAAAATCCCGGGGAGATCGAGTCCTCGGGATTTTGTATGTCCGGAGTCCAGCCGGATTGCCCGAAGATTGAAAGCTGCCTGCAAATTGTGTTTGCGGCAGCTTTTATGTCTTTAATATACCATATTTTTACACAAAAATCAATTGGCATTTTTGCAGAATTATGTCCCGGAACAACGTCAATTACGCCGGTATAACTTTTAAGGCTTATCATTTAAAATAGATGGATATCTGCTTAGAAATATACGGATAATCAAATACGGGAGGTATGTTTTATGAATGAAAAAGGGAGCGTTACGGCCCTGGTAACCGCTTTTTCCCGCGCTTACCATTCAAGTCATGCGGCGGTAAAGATTTTCGACGACCCGCTTGCAGTTAAAATGTTCAGTGATGAAGCTCTGTCTTTTTTTGAAAAAAGTACGGCTGAGTCCTTGAAGTTTCTGGACCCTGAGCTGGCGGCGGCCTGCCCCGGCCGGGAAGAGGCCCTGGAGGCGGTCATGCGGGTCCAGAACGCCCCGGTCACGCTCAGCAGGTCGCGGTATACCGAGGACTGCCTTGAGGAGGGGCTTGCCGCAGG
>JAEZJL010000160.1 GCA_023415815.1 Bacillota bacterium
TTTTTATCGTCTGCCGTCTTCCCTGCATTGAGAATCATTTCGATAAGCTCATCCTTTTCCTTTTTGGTAAAGCCTTTCAGACCCATCATCTTGGCTATATAGCGCAAATCCTCCAACGATTTACTTCCAAGATTTACTCCTTCCATAATCCACCTACCTTACAAAATATGTTTTAATATTGCCAGTTTTATGAAATTTCAAACATGAGTGTATTCAGAGTTTCAAAGTTTGGTTCAGAGATATACCGGCTTGTCGGGACAAGCGTAACAGAACATATTCTATAAAAAACATATGAAACTTCCTAAGTTAAGTTAAGGAAAACAATAACAAAGAATGATTCGTGAACACTACGTGTAAATTATAGCATTTGACCTTATGATTGTCAATATTCCGGCCGCGGGGGATTTCATGAAAGGCCTATTTGCCCGATTTATTGCCTGTCTGCTTTTCCATCAGGCCTTTGCGGTCCTTAACAAAATAACCGGGTCCTCCGGAAATTATAATATGCCGCATCTTCAGCAATTCCTTCAGGTCTTTGTTGGTTGCCGCGTAAATCATCTCGCACGCATTGCATTCCATGCACTTGAGCAGAATCCTGTCCGAAAGCAGGACCATCTCTATCTGTACGCTGCCGCATTCGCAGCAAAGATCCTCCTGCTCAGCTATGTCGTGTATCCTGTTCAGCGCGTCGAACATAACCTGGGTGTTTTTAAAATAGCTTTCGTAGCCGAACATATCAATCAGTTCATCGAATTCTTCCTCCAGACTGTCAACCTTTTTGCGCACTTCCTCATCCTTGCCGAAGAAGCACAGCTGCATACCGGTTTCCGGGCAGTTGAACGTGTTCAGCTTCTTCAGCATGATATCCTTTTTCGCCAGCATGTATATATGATCGCTGCCGCAGCCGATACACGGCGTCTTAACCAGATATCCGCTTTCGCCCTCCTGTGTGATGGTTATGGCTGATTTCCTGCACCGGCAGCAAAAGGTGCTTTCCTTTTTATATAAAAATGTAAATAGCGAAATATTGAAAAATTCAAAGCTCCCGCATGATGCACATTTATACGCGATAGTAACGCTTGTATCTATCAGCATTTTTCCCACCTCACATAATATTATTCGCCATAGGACAAAAAAAATCCTGCTTTCCCCGTATTCTGCCCGAAAGTAGGGAAAAATAAATCCGAGGTGTTATATATCGTGAATTTGAAACAGGAAATGAGGGAAATGTTCGAAAAGCATCCTGCCATGGAGTTTAACGAAAGGAACTCCAGATTTGAGGACGGGCTGCTCGAAAAAATAATCAACCTGACCTTCGCCGGCCTTTGCACGTTCAGCAGCAGGCGCTGGCAGATCGTTGCCGTAAGGACCCCGCTTATGCTGCAGAAGCTCTACAGACTGCTGGACGATAGGAGAATTCTGGAGTCGTCGGTGGCTCTGCTGGTGACACACCCCATCCCCGGCCCGGATTCCGGTAGTTTTGAGGCCGACATAGGGCTGCTTTCGCTTTCTCTCGCTCATTCGGCCAAATATTACTGCATCGGTTCCTTCAGCACAAGGAATTTCAGCAGCGATGCACTTATAAGGGAATTTGCGCTGGAGCCGCTCTGCCCCGTTTACGCGGTCGCAGGCCTGGGGACCTATCAGGAAGCCTCCGTTCCGCTAGCCGCGCACGCGAGATATGTGTATTCAGACATAGTAAAAGAACTGTAAGTAAACTGTGGTATAATGGAGAGGGGACACACCTCTCCCGCCGACGGACTGAGCGTCGAGGTATGTCCCCTTTTGACGCTAAAGCTGGACTTGGATACACGGCTTTACGGGCTGGGTGCCGGAGTATGTCCCTTTTGGACGCTGAAGCTGGACTTGGATGCCCGGCTTTACGGGCTGGGTGCCGGAGTATGGGATCTTTTTTGACGAAAAACCTGGACTTGGATACACGGTTTTAGGGGCTAAGTGCCGGGGTATGGCCCCTTTTAACGCTGAAACTGGACTTGGACCCGGCTTTAAGGACTAGGCCCCGGAGTATGGGACCTTTTTTGACGTAGAAACTGGACTTGGATACACGGCTTTAGGAGCTAAGTGCCAGGGTATGTCCCCTTTTAACGCTGAAGCTGGGCTGGGATACACGGCTTTTACGGGCTGAGCGCGGGAGTATGGCTTTTCAGGGGGTGGAAGGCAGCGGGGAGCTGTCTTTAGGTGGAGGGAAAGTGATTCCAAAAATAATGAGGTGTGTAACATGACGGATGCGTTTTTTTATACAATACTGGCTATCCTGGCGGCGGCGGTCATAGTCACGATGGCATTGGTCAATAAGAGACGGGCGGTAGGCAAGCTGAGGCGGACTATAGAGGAACGCTGGGGCAGGCCTCCCGCGGCGGACTACAGCAGCGGGTCTATGCAGGCTATATCAGGCTATTTTTACAGCTATTCCGAAAAGCGCCCCGAAAAATTTCTGATAGATGACATCACCTGGAACGACCTTGACATGGACAACGTCTTCAAGCGTATAAATAACACCTGCTCAACGGTAGGGGAGGAATATTTGTACAAGCTCCTGAGGGAGCCTGTTTTCGAGGAAGCGGAGCTGAAGGAGCGGGAAAGGCTCATCGAGCATTTCCGGAATAATCCGGCACAGAGACAGAAGCTTCAGCTTTACCTTGCGAGGCTGGGCAAGAGAAGGTTTTCAGGGATTTCCGATTATTTTTTCAATGATAAAAAGGATGTCTCTATGCGGAGCCTCAGGTACATACTCCAGCTTGCGGCGCTGCTTGCCTCGCCGCTGGTCATGATCGCGGATATATCGACGGGCCTACTGCTGCTCATAGTGATGTTCATCGCAAATATGACGACTTACTATAAAGCCAAAAACGATCGAGAGGTTTACATGGAATCCCTGAGCTATGTCGTAAACCTCATCAATTACTCCAAAAAAATAGCGCATGACAGCATACAGGGGATCGAAGAGTACACGGCCGAGCTCAAAAAAACCTCGGATAAAATCAAAAGCTTCGGTATAAAATCCTTCTACCAGCTTTTTTACCAGACCGGCGATATATTCCTCGAGCCCATCAAGGTCCTTTTCTTCATTGAACTGATAGCTTTCGAGAGCCTGTTGAAAAAGATTTTCAAGTACAGGGAGGAAATACGGCAGCTTTACGAGATCGTAGGCAAGCTTGACAGCATGATCTCAGCCGCCTCATACAGGGAGAGCCTGGACTATTATGCGGTCCCCTCCTTCACGGAAAGCAAGCCGGCGGCGCTGTCCTTCAAGGATGCCTATCATCCTCTCATTAAAAATCCGGTCGCGAATTCCATTGAGACCTCAACCTCGGTATTGATCACAGGCTCGAACGCCTCCGGAAAATCCACCTTCCTGAAAACTGCCGCCATCAATGCGATCCTTGCTCAGACGATCAATACCTGCCTCGCCAGGGAGTACCGTTCAAGCCGCTTTATGATATACACCTCCATGGCTCTGAAGGATAATCTTTCAAATAACGAAAGCTATTACATCGCTGAAATTAAGTCGCTGAAAAGGCTGTTTGACAATATGAATGACGAGATCCCCGTCCTCTGTATGATAGACGAGGTACTGCGCGGCACCAATACCATTGAGAGGATAGCCGCTTCCTCGGAGGTGCTGCGGCGGCTCGCGGGCGGCAATTGCCTCTGCGTCGCGGCCACTCACGATATCGAGCTGGTTTCCATACTGAAAAACTTCTACGGCAATTATCACTTCCAGGAAAGCTTCCGCGACAATGACATCATTTTCGATTACAAAATATATCCCGGGAAATCCACCACACGCAACGCCATTAAGCTGCTGCGCCTGATAGGCTATTCGGAAACCGTAGTGGCTTCGGCCGAGGAAAGGGCCGAAGGCTTCGCCTCGGAGGGCAAGTGGAGGGAGATACAATAAAATTATCCTTAAGGGGAAACCAGCCCTTGTTTTCCCCTTAAGAATCCCCATCCTTCCCCGTATTACATTCCCACGGCTTCCAGGGTCAGGGCCTTGGTTCAGCCGGGCCGCAACAAACGCGCCGTCCATGGCGCGATAGTTGCTAAAACCGGCATCGTGCCGGTTTTCCCCGGCTCTTGTGTTTGCCCTGGCCGGGGAAGCCGTAAAGTCATGTAATAAAGGGGCATTTTTAGCGGGTAAGGCTTCGTAGACTGCTTCGGAGGCGTTTATTAGTTTTTTGTGTTGTCGCGGCCGGATAAGCCGTAAATCATGCAATAGATGGGGCAGTTTAGCGGGCAGGGCTTTAAAGGAGACTTCATAGCCTGCTTCGAAGCCGCTTATAAGTGTTTGAAAAAGCTTCGTGATGTACTCGGTGGGAAAAACCGACGACGCGGTGAAATGGACACGATGTCCATTTCAGGGACAAACTGAGCCATGGACGGCGAATTTGTCCCGACCGCCAAAGGAGGTTTTTCCCACCGCTAAGCGCACAGAAGCTTTTTCATTGCGCCCTGACAGCCCCCGCGGCGTCTGAGCGGCGCGTTTTCCGCCGCTTTTCCGCGGTGAAAAGCGGCATTATAAGTAAAGTAAAGCGGCCTTTTTCAGACCGCTTTGTTAATATGAAGTAATTGCCTTATTTCAATTAAAGCCCTCTGGCTTCAAGCTTCAGAATCTCCACTTTGCCGGTCTTTTCCAAGGAGAGGTCCGCATCGCTCCCTCCGAAATAGTCGTATGCGGCTGTCTTCTGTAGATGGGTAAGTATTTGAAAAAGCTTCGTGATGCACTCGGCGGGAAAAACCGACCACGCGGTGAAATGGACACGGTTCCATTTCAGGGACAAACTGAGCCATGGACGGCGAATTTGTCCCGACCGCCAGAGGAGGTTTTTCCCACTGCTAAGTGCATAGAAGCTTTTTCATTGCGCCCTGACAGCCTCCGCAGCGTCTAAGCGGCGCGCTTCCCACCGCTTTTCCGCGGTGAAAAGCGGCTTATATTCTATACCTGCAAATAATTGTATATCATCACTGCCGCACCGGCCCTTGTGAGCTTAGTTTTCGGGCCGAAGCTCCCGTCGCTTCCGGCAGTTATCTTCAAGCCCGCCGCCAGGGCGACGTAGCCTGTCAGCGCCGGAGATATTTCACTCTTGTCCTTGAAGTTTATAATGTATATATCCTTCAAATCTGCGGCCTTGTCGAGCTTCATGGCCCTAATGATGAATTTGACGGCGTCCTCATTTGTAACAGCCGCATCAGGGGCCTTCTCGCCATTCTTCACCACGCCCTCGCGGGTCAGATAGGCATACAGCTGGTCGATATCCTGCGCTGCGCTCTTCTGGGTGATTACAGGCCCATAATAACTCATGGTCTTTGAAAGCAGCGTGAGGAAATCCTTCTGATTAATCTCAGTTCCGGGTTTGAATTCCGCCCCGTCAAGGTTGACCCCGTTTTCCGCAAGCACCGATATCTGCTTCTCCGCAGGGTCTCCCTTTATGTCGGTATATAAAACGGTTTTCTGCTCCGTATAAGGGTTACCGTTGTAATCCACCACTCCTCCGGTGAAGGCGTCAAGGAACAGAGGTATTCCCATCTTGAGCACGTATGCAAGCTCAACCTCAGCCCTGGTCTGCGCCGGCTGCGGGAGTATCTTAGCGTCCGCCGCCTGGGCAGGCGGCTTCACCTTATATTCAAGGGTGAGTCCGATACCTGAAAAAAGTTTGGCATAGGCGGTATCTGCCGGAATAACCTTGTCTATTGCCGGAAAATCGGTGTTGATCCAGTTAAGGTTGAAGCTTGTTACAATACCGTTGACAGCGTCATAATTTATATACATTCCGTTGTCCGGAAAGGTTATCCCGTTAACGATCCTGTCGTAGGTAAAGTTGTAATTCTGGGGCTTGGCGGTCCCGCTGTATACAATGTTGTTTCCGGCCAGCTCGTTGTATTTTACCTGTTTGAAATATTCAGGATAGGATTTCGACAGAAATTCTTCAACCGCAGCTTTTGATGCCGCAAGGTCGTACTTGGCCTTGGCGTCCTGCACATACGGAACGCTCCTGTAGAAGGTTGTTATTTCGCCGGTATTTGCATTTATGGTTGCGCTTATGAAGGAATTGTTACCGGGGTTTTCCTTGTCCTCCTTGTTGAAATTCAGACTCCAGATGTATTGGCTCCCGTCGGGGTAGTTCTGGTTGAGGTTGGAATACGTGAGCTTGAAATCGTCCGTGAGTCCGAGGAATTTAGCGGCGCGGGCCGTCTTCTCGGCTTCCTCTACGGTTTTCAGCTTTGCGGCCTCCTCAACGGCCTTAAGCTCATCCGGATTAAGGACGACATTCGCCGGTTCCGCCTTCGCTGATTCAGCGAAAGCAACGTTCATTCCCATACCCTTATCATAAAGGCCTCCGTAATATACGGCACCCACCTGTATCCTCTTGCCGGTAAACGCATTTAAGGCATAGGAGGAGTTTTCGTAAACCGGAGTATACACCAGATAGGTTTTTAGCTTATTGTCAATATAGCTGTACTTGTAGATAAGCTTGAGCCCCAGCTCTGTTTTATATGCTTCCTCCGCCTGCGCGAGGGTTTTAATGCCGGACGAGGCGGGGAATGCCGCCACATCCGTCCATTGGCGGTTGTAGTTCAGCAGCTTGCCGGTCTCGCGGTTTATGCTCAGGTAAACCGTGTCGTTGTAAAACGGTATTCCGTTCACGACCCTGTAATAACTGAGGTAATAGCTGGTATCCTGGAGGTTGCCCTGGGTGTTCTCCTGATACTTCAGCTGCGAGGGGAGCCCGGGGTCAAGCTTCTTTATGAATTCGTCGGCTTTGGCCTTTGCCTCCTGCCTGCTTATTGCGGGAAGCTTTCTGGCAATCGCGTAATCGTCCGGCGAATAGGTATCATAGCCTAAAATCATACCGGTGTCGTCTATCCTCACGTTTACGCTTTTTGCATTTACGGTATCCTTGCTGTTCCAGTTGAGATAGAATATCTTCCTCGTACCCTCGGTACTGATGCTGGAAGTAAATTTATAGTCGGCAGGGATATCAAACTTTGTCTTGGCAGTCTTTATCGCGTTTTCAAGGGCTTTGTCCATATCCGCGGCAAAAGCCTGCAGCGGTATGGCCAGAGTAAAAATCACGGCCATTGTAGTGATCGTTGCAAGAATTCTTTTCAAATCAATCCACCTCTTTGCTAATATTGTATTTAGCCGGCAATACATATTAGACTGAACTTTCTTCAACAAGTTCCATGCTATTCTATTTTCATGCGCCCCATTATTTCGGCGTCCGGCGTCAGGCCGAACCTTTCGGCGATCTCCTCGAGCTGCCAGGCTTCAAGCCTGTTTCTGATCGGGCCTGCCGCTGCGGACTTGATATATATCTCCGCTGCCTTTTCCATGGTATCTATCAGGCCGAGCACTTCGTCGGGATTTCTCCCCCAGCCCAGGGCTCCGTGAAACTGCCACACCACGGCGCTGCGCTTCTTAAAAGCGTTTGCGGTGGCGTCCGCCAGCTCGTTCGAACCGGCAGCCATCCAGGGCAGCAGCTCTATGCCCTCGGGAAATACGCATATGCACTCCGTGTGCATCTCCCACAAAAGCCTTGTAAGGCTGTAGGTGTCAAGCTCAAGCGCATAGGTCAAAGCAATCAGGTTTGCCGGGTGGGTATGGATGATAGTGCTTTTGGTATCCGGTACGGCAGCCTTTTTTATCGCATGCACCTCCAGGTGGGAGGGAAGCTCGCAGGAGGGGCTGCCTCCGTCAGAAAAGCCCCATACCGTCCTGTACCTTTCTCCGGCGCCGTCGATTTCTATAACTCCGAGGTTCCTTTCGGGCTCCTCCGCAATATTCTTGAGATACTTCCCCGTACCGCTTATCAAAATAAACTCGCCGCCCAGGCCTCCGACCTCTTTCGGGAGCGCAGTCCAGGACTGCCCTTCCCCTTTGTGCACGAGCTTTTCCCTGTCCTCAGCCGTCAGCCGCATGCTGATATTGCCCGCATTCCTTTCGGCCCAGCCCTTTCTCCACAATTCTCCGCTTACCTTGCATACCTCTTTTAAAAATTCCATAGTCAGCTTCCTCTCGGCTTATAATGACGTTAAAGCTACAGTTACATCTTACTAATATGCCTATACGGTGTCAACCCGGGCAGGAGCCGAAACCCGGCGCTGCGCTGTCGAAGCCGTTCCCCGGCGCTGAAATGCGCATCAGGGAGAATACGGCCGCCTGCCGGCTGTTTCCGCCGCTGCAGCCTCGGTCCCGCCAGGGCCTCCGTACTTGTATACTCCGGGCCGGCCTGCTATAATTAGTGCATTCTGACTGATAGGAGCCGCGACAGTGATAACATTTGAAATACAGGATAAAAGCATCGAGCTTGCGGAATACAGCGATGACGCTGCACTGAACGAACTTGTCGACGCGCTTGAGGGCTTCCGCCTCCGGAACGGTCTTAAGACAAGAAACTGCCAGGGCTGCGGCAAATGCTGCAAGGACAATATTCCGGTGCTCGGCCTCGATTTGCCGGTAATTCCCGGAGGCCTCGCCTCCACTGGGGAAGGTGAGCCCGGAAGCTGCATCGTGCTGCCCGAAAAACCTGATCTTGAGGCCAGACGGAAGGCGCTGACCGAGCTTCGGAGGACGAACGGACTGACGGAGCTGGAAGCCGCCCTCATCTATGAGTACAACAATTCCGAGCCGCTTATCCTCGCACGCCAGCAAGGCGGGGCCTGCCTTTTCCTCAAAAACAGACTGTGCTCCGTGTACGGCAGAAGGCCTTACAGCTGCGGGCTCTATCTGTGCAACATGGGCGAGAAGCTTTCATATATACAGGAGATGATCATACGTCAGGGCACCTGGCACGCTTACCACCTCCTTGGATGGGTTTCCGCGGAAGAGATAAGCCATAACCCGTTTCTCAAGGCATCATCTTATGATGAGCTTCTTGTGAAAGATTTTGACTTCGGCCTTGAAAACGCGCTTGAACAGCTGTTCTTTTATTTTTAATCCCATTGTCCCTTTTACATCACGGAGCAATAATATAAAATAATAGCAATAATAAAGATGGAGATTCAGGCATGACCGTTCCGGCACTTACAATCGAACAGGTTACAAAGCGTTTTCACGAGCTCGATGCCGTGTGCGATATCAGCCTGTCTGTCAATCCCTGTGAAATAGTGGCGCTCAAGGGTCAGGTAGGCGCCGGTAAAACCACGCTGATAAAGCTTGCCTCCGGTCTGCTCCAGCCTACCTCGGGGAGCATTAGCGTCCAGGGCAGGCAGCTCATCCCCGGCAGCCCCGCAAACGCTTCCCTGCTCGGAGCCGCATTCCGTGAAGAGGGCGTATACGCAAGACTTACCGTCCGGGAATATCTCACCTTTTTCCAGAAGCTTTACAGCTTGCCGGCCGAAAGGGTGGACGAGGTCATAAGGCTGGCAGGTCTGCTGGACCGGCAGGACCAGGCGCTGAAGAAATTTACGGAGAATCTCGTCTCCCGGCTGCGGACTGCCAGGGCGTTGCTGCACCGTCCGCCCGTTCTGCTGTTTGACGAGCCCACCTTCGGGCTTGACCTTGAAACCACCGAAATTGTCCGGAAAATGATACTGAAGGCCGCCTCGGAAGGCGCGGCAGTGCTGCTTGCGACCTCCTCCTACGAAGAGGCCGCCTCGATAGCCCACAGGACAGGTATTTTGAACAGGGGCAGGCTGGAGGCCTGGGAAAAAGCCGAAGAAATAAATCAGCCTGCGGCAAGTGCTTCCCTGTCCCCGGGCAATCATATTAAATTTGAAAAAATCCCGGCAAGGCTCAACGACAGGATCATCTTGTTTAATCCTCTCGAGCTGATATATATCGAAAGCCGGGAAGGTCAGTCCGTCCTCCATACTGTGAACGAGAGCTTTCCATGTCCGCTCACCCTGTCCGAGCTCGAAGAAAGATTAAAGCCGCTGGGCTTTTTCCGTTCCCACCGCTCTTACATCGTCAACCTCCAGCGTGTAAGGGAGGTCATCCCCTGGACGAGGAACAGCTACAGCCTAGTCCTTGACGACACACAGAAAACGACGATTCCATTGAGTAAAAACTGCATCAAGGAGCTCGAGGGTTTAATCGGGGTGTAAGCAGGAGGGTTAAAGCGGCCAAACACACGCCTTTTGAGTAAAGGCTGCACGTTTTTGACACTTCATTCAGGTCCTTATTTGCTCCTTTCACCTGTTCAGCCGAGCCTTTAAACCCTTTTTTATGGAATCAACCGCGGATTTGTGTCACAATGATACCGGAAGGAGGCTTAAAACGAATGAGAACAAAAAATAGTTTAATGGCGCTGCTGCTTATCGCAGCCGGACTGATCCTATTTATCTCGTCCATCGCGTCTCTACCGGCGGACGACATGGCGACCGTCCCGGACGGATACGCCGGCATCTGCAGCGCCGATATGTCGGAAGCCCGCAGCAATGCCGTTATATACGGCTTTGAGCTGGATGCGGAGAAGCAGACAAGCTTCTATATCTGGACAAATATGTCCGCGGAAAAGAATGTGAGGCTTACAGGCCCGGGAAACATGACGGTTGATCTTCTGAACGGTGAAAGCACTATCAATCAGTCGGACATCCGGCTGGAACCCGGAAAATATGAAATAACCGTCACAAATCCGGCCGGCAAGGGCGATCTATTTATATATTCAAAAAGTTAACTCTGCCGGGAGTAAGGTCAGGCTGAATAAATGGAGGCTGGAAAATGATTGAGGTAAAAAATCTTAAAAAGCAATACGGCCCCAAAACGGCTGTAAAGGATATATCCTTCAAGGTTGACGAGGGGGAAATTTTCGGTTTTCTGGGCCCTAACGGAGCCGGCAAGACCACCACGGTAAAGATTCTTACCGGCCAAATGCTGCCAAGCTACGGCGAGGCCAGCGTTCTTGGACTTGACGTTACAAAGTGCGGCGATAAGCTGCACGGCAGAATCGGCGTGGTCCCGGAAAACGCCAATCTGTATGAGCGGCTGACAGTGAGGGAAAACCTGGAGTTTTTCTGCAGGCTCTATGCCTGCGAAACCGATATCATCGGCTATTATCTGGAGCAGGTCAAGCTGTCCGGCGAGAAGGACACCCAGGTAAAAAAGCTTTCAAAGGGAATGAAGCAGAGGGTGCTGCTCGTAAGGGCGCTGCTGCACAAGCCCAGCGTGCTCTTTCTCGACGAACCCACTTCCGGGCTCGACCCTTCGTCGGCCGCCGACATACATGACCTTCTCAGCGGTCTGAATGCCGAAGGAATGACTATCCTGCTCACCTCGCACAACATGGAGGAGGTCGACAAGCTCTGCGGCCGGGTAGCCTTCATGGACGGCGGCGTCATCGTGGACAGCGGCAAGACAAGAGAACTTAAAATGAAATACGCCGACAACAGAATAAAGCTCCTTCTTAAAAACGGTGACGTCCTTGAAGAGAAACAGCTCGGGCTGTCCGGAGAGGATACGGCCGCCTGCGTTGCGCAATGGATCAGGGAGGGCAGGGTTATAACGATTCATTCCTGCGAGCCGACACTTGGGGAAATATTTATGAAGCTTACGGGGAGGAAAATAGCATGAACGGAAGTGTTAAAAGAATCGGTGCAATATTGCTCAAAGAGCTCCAGGAGTTCAAATCAAATGGAAATGTGCTCGTCTTGTATCTGCTGCCGCTCATCATCTACGGCATTTTCAAGGGCCTGATTGCAGAAATACCGGGTTCCTGGACGATCTCCCTCAGCCTTGTCATGCTGGTCGGAGAAGTATGCCTTTACGTTCCCGCCATGCTGATCGCGGAGGAAAAGGAGAAGAAGACGCTCAATGTCCTGATGTTATCGCCTGCAAGACCATTTGAGGTGTTTGCAGGCAAAGGACTTATAACCTTTATCACAGCTATGCTGTCCGGCTTGCTGATCTCGCTTCTGGGCGGCGCCGGGCTCCGGGACATGGCGGTGATACTGGTGGCAACGGCTCTCGCAGCGATTGCATGTACGCTTTTGGGTATAATCATCGGCCTTCTGGCACAGAACCAGATGGCAACGGGCATGCTCGGTCTTCCGATTATGCTCCCCTTTATAATGCTGCCCTATCTGTCGATTATAGGAAACGAGACGATAATAAAAATATCAAGAATCATCCCGACCTACCACTATTTTAAAATGCTCAGCCTCGGATTGGGCCAGCAGAAGGTCCTGTCCGACATGCTCCCCTATGTCGGGGCGCTCGCCGGCAGCGTCCTGGTATCGCTTGGACTGCTGCTTTTGATATACAGGAAAAAAGGCCTTGAGGCCTGACGGCATTTACCGGGCTATAACGGCAAGGCACCCGGCAAGGGGGCGTTCCTGGCCTTTGAAGGAGGGCCTGTTTACAATTTTGTCGTCCACGATCATCTCGGTCGAAGCTCCGCCGTCAAGCATTGCGGCATTTACCGCGCCCAGCCCCAGCAGGTATTCCGCAAGCTCCCTGCCCGTCAGCCCCGCGCTGTAGCCGGGCTGCCTGCCGTCTACCGTGAGAAGCAGCACGATTCCATTCTGTGTTATTCCCACCGCGGTCCGGGGATCGCGGTTTGTCATTACGCCCACCCACTCGTCCTTTTCCTTTGCAACCACGCTTCCGTCCTTCACCAGCCAGTTCCCGCATTCATACGCCTGCAGATCGGCGGGCAGCCCGGGCTCGTGTATAATCCCGGCGGTGTCGCCTCTTTTTATCGGGAGGCCGTCAGGATAGGAAGCTTCCACATTCATAAAAGTGATAAGCATACCGTGGTCTGGAATTTCGACTTCATCCTTATATATTCCTATATCGGCTACAAGGCCGTTTTTTACCGTTACGGTCAGGTTTTCCGAATGTATCCGGTTGGTCCCGCCGTAGTACGGCGTGTAAACGGCTCCCTCGCCGCTCTTGATCGGTGAATTGAATTTGTCTATTTTCAGCCTGCCGCTTCCATAGTCCAGCCAGAGGCTGCTTTTGACCTCTCCTAGCGACGCTTTGCCGCCGCTCACCGTAAATACGGGGTACTTTCCCGTGGAGCCCGCTACCAGGCTGCCGTCTATGGCAACCATGCCGGAAGGGAGCCCGTATTCGGTGAAAAATCCGCCGTTTACGGCAGCATATGCCGATTTCCGTGAGGCCATGACGCTCAGGTTTTCAAAGCCGTAAATCAGGTCATGGGAAAGCACTGGAAGTATTTTCACACCCGGCTTCGATACATCCACCCTGAGAAGGTTTATTTCCTGCTTATTTCCCCCTATGGTCTCCGTCAAATGCTCGTATGTGACGCCGGAGTCTTCCTCGGCGGCAGCCTCCGGAGCAGTCGAGGGGGCGGGAGGGATTGCGCTTTTCTGCTTTTCAGACGAAAAATGTCCTGCATATAGAAATATGAAGGACATAATAATTGCCGCCGCAGCGATGCATAACAGGGTTATTCTTTTAGTCGTCAACCGGCCGGCTCCCTTCAACCGTTTTTTCACCGCCGGGCTCCGGAGCTGTCTTACCGCGCTTGCCGAGCTGCTTGTACAGCGATTCGGCCAGTCCGAAGGTACCGGTCTTCGAGGCCTGCTCCATCAGGCTATCGTCAAGCATGGATTCGAAAATATCCCTTCCGGCGTCCTGCTGCACGAGGTCTGACTTCACAATCGTCGCCTTCATCTGCTTGTACATCGTATCCAGCATAATGGCTTCAAACTGCTGGCAGGCCGCTTTCAGCTCCTTATCGTCGCTGCTTTCCACAGCCGCCTGCAGGCGCTTTTCAAAGCTGTCGTCCGACGCTTTGTCCGCGGCCTGCGAGGCTGCGCCGGTTGTGAGACTGTTTGAGGCATAGCCTGTAATTTTTCCTATATCCATATTCGGCCCCGATCAATTAAATCACTGGATTTATTTTATTACCTTCTGAGGTTGTTTGCAATACCAAGCATTTCATCCGAGGACTGGATGGCCTTTGAATTCAGCTCATATGCCCTCTGGGCGGCTATCATCTTGACCATTTCCTCAACCGTCTGGACATTGGAGGATTCAAGAAAGCCCTGGTTTATAAGGCTCAATGTGCCGAGCTCTCCATCGGGTATGGGTTCCCCCGTCGCCTCATTCCTTGCGTAAAGATTTCTGCCCTCGCTTTCGAGCCCATTTCTGTTTTCAAACTTGACAAGGCCCAGCTTCTGTCCCATCGGCTGCGTCACGCCGTCTTCGTCTACGTAGCTCAGCTCGCCTTCCTGGGAGACCTTTAAATCCGAAAGGTTGACGGTGATCAAAATGGTGTTTTCCGTATCGTCAAGCACGGGAAAGCCGTCCGCGGTGGTAAGCATCTTTCCCTCGTCGGTTATGCTGATCTTGAAGCTGCCGTCCCTTGTATAGTTTACATCCCCCTTGGGCCCCTGTATCATGAAAAAGCCTTCGCCATCTATCGAAAAGTCAAGAGGATTGTCGGTCTGCTCGGGATTTCCGGTCTCAAAGTTCTTAACCGTCGCAACATAGGTCGTACCGTGCCCCACCTGCAGATTGACAGGCTTTCCCTGTCCGTCGAGGACGCGCGCCCTGTCCAGCGTCTCATACAGCAGGTCCTTGAACTCCACGCGCTCCTTTTTATAGGCGGTGGTATTTACATTTGACAGATTGTTGGCTATTACATCCACATTGAACTGCTGGGCTTCCATTCCGGATGCCGCAGTCCACAGCGCCCTCATCATACTTTAACCCTCCCGGTCCTTATCTGAGTGATCCTACTTCATTCACCGCTTTTTCCAGCGTGCTGTCCTGCGCCTGCAAAACCTTCTGGTTTGCCTCGTAGGAGCGCATCACGGTTATCATGTCCACCATTTCTCTCACTATATTTACATTCGACTGCTCGAGGAAGCCCTGCTGCACCGTCCCGCCGAAGTCCTCCTCCTCGGTCTGGTCTGTCCGCTCAAGCAGATTGTCGCCGTACTTACGCAGAGTCTTCGTATCCGTAAATTGCTTTATAAGGAGCTTGTCCACCGCCTGGCCGCCCTGCACAATGCTGCCGTCCTCCTCTACCGAGAAATCGCCGTCGTCCAGCACTATGGGGCCGTTCTCACCCTCCACCGCATATCCGTCCTTCGTCAGCAGCTTATTTCCAGGGCCGATGATAAATGAGCCGTCCCTTGTGTAATATTCTTTTTCATTGCCTTCGGCATCGGGAACCAGAACAGAAAAAAATGCCGTATCGGAATCCCTTATGGCCATATCCAGCCTGCTCCCAGTGTTTGTCAGCTGGCCCTGGCTGAAATAGGTGTAAACCTCTCCCACATCGTTTCCAAGCCGCATGCCTCCTATGACCCCGGAAGGATTCGTGACGCTCATGGTGTCGTTTATCCTTTTGGTCAGGAGCTCCGGAAAGCTTTCAAAAACCATCGTGTCCTTTTTGAAGCCGGTGGTGTTGACATTGGCAAGGTTGTTTGATATTATATCCATTTTCTTTTGAATCGCCAGCATACTCCAGCCGGAGGTGTACAAGCCGCGTATCATATTTCGCTCCTGAAAAAAGGATTTTTCACTGATATTTATATCGGCTTTTGAATACAAAGCCTTAACAAAAATAAACCGGACAGGATTTGAAGTACTGCTTCCCTGTCCGGCTATTTATGTACTATAAAGATTGCGCTTTTATTTGGTGTTTCTGCCCTTGCTCTCGGCTATAGCGCCCTTTTCAATGGCCTCAATGCTGTTGAGAGCTTCTCCGGTGCCCAGTGCCACGCATGAAATGGCGTCGTCTGCAATGATCACGTTTATACCTGTCTTCTCCTGCAGCAGCTTGTCGAAGCCGTATATAAGGCTGCCTCCCCCGGTCAGGACGATTCCCCTGTCGCTTATGTCCGCGGCAAGCTCCGGCGGAGTCCTCTCCAGTACCGCATGCACCGCTTCTATAACGCTCGATATTGGCTCCTCAAGCGCGTCCATTATCTCCGTGGACGTCACAGAGATGGTCTTCGGAAGCCCTGAAATGAGGTTTCTGCCCCTTACGTCCATGGAAACCTCCTGGACTCTCGGGAAAACTGTGCCAATATTTATTTTAAGCTCTTCAGCCGTACGCTCGCCTATCATTATATTGTGCTTTTTACGCATATACCTTACTATGGCTTCATCGAACTTGTCCCCCGCGACCTTTATGGAAGACGATACGACGGTGCCGCCCAGAGATATGACCGCTATGTCTGTAGTACCGCCGCCTATGTCGACGACCATACTGCCGCAGGCCTTGGATATATCAATGCCGGCTCCTATGGCGGCCGCTATCGGCTCCTCGATAAGATAGGTCTTCCTTGCCCCCGCCTGCATGGCGGCGTCTATGACCGCACGCCGTTCGACCTCGGTCACGCCGCTGGGGACACAAACCATGATCCTCGGCTTGAAAAGCCTGAAAACCTTGCTTCCGCATACTTTATTGATAAAATATTTCAGCATTCTCTCCGTTATGTCATAGTCCGATATGACGCCCTCGCGCAGCGGCCTGATTGCGACTATGTTGCCTGGCGTCCTGCCGAGCATACGGCGCGCTTCTTCTCCTACCGCGAGAAGCTTGTTGGTATTTTTATCTATAGCCACAACCGACGGCTCCCTCAGCACGATGCCCTTTCCCTTGATATAAACCAGAACGGTGGCAGTGCCGAGGTCTATCCCGATATCCTGTCCAAAACCCAAGAAATCACACCCCTTTATACAAGCTTTTTAAGCCCAGTAATGCTTTGAAATTTATTCAAGACAATATTTATCCCGTTAAGCATTGAAAATAAACCCAACTTCACAAAATAATATTATCATATAATTATAATATTGCAAGAATTTTGTACAGCGCAAAAACAGGAGCGTATAAATACGCTCCTGCTCCCTGCGCGTGTATCGTATTTATTTAAAATCAGACAGCCTTTGCATTGCCTCCCTGATATTTTGCCTTGGTAGCCTCGCCGCCCCTTATATGTCTCTCCGCCTTGTTTTCCTCTAGTACGCCTCTTACATTATTTGCAAGCTCGGGCCTGACCCGGTTCAGTCTTTCGGTAACATCCTTGTGTACCGTGCTTTTGCTTATACCGAATTTTTTGGCAGCCGCCCTCACGGTAGTTTTCTTTTCGATTATAAAGTTCGCAAGCTCTACCGCCCTCTCTTCAATATATCCTTTCAACTATGTACCCCCCTCTTCAAGTCATACTATGGAGAAATATTAAAACCGGCGTATCTACAAGCTTTGTCCGGGGTTTGTTAACCTGTCACTACAGTATATATATGCCCTGCCGGGTGCCGTTATTCCAGACGGACGAAAAAACTCGGGACAGTAAAAAAACAGGGAACGGATTTTTTCACCCATTCCCTGTTTTCTATCAAATTATGCCTCAGTTCTTCTCTGCCGTATTTTTCGGAAGATACGAGGCCGGATCAACGTTTACATTGTCCTTAAGTACCTCAAAATGCAGGTGCGGCTGTTCCGCGGATTCAAAGGAGGCCGTATTGCCGACGCTTCCTATGATATCACCCTGCTTGATTTTCTGGTTTACCGTGACCATGTCCTCGGACGCAAGATTTGAATAAACCGATTTCAGGCCGTTGCTGTGGTCGATGACTACGACTATGCCGAAGCGCGGGTCATTTTTAATATCGGTCACCACTCCGTCGGCAGCCGCCTTTACGGGCGTCCCTCTGTCCGCGGCCAGATCAATTCCCTCGTGTGTGCGCCATTCCTCCAGGGTTTTGGAATAGACCAGCTTGTCCTTGGCATATTCAAAGGTGACCTCTCCCGAAACAGGCATTGCTAAACTTTGCTGTTTTGCGGCAGTAGTGCCTTTAGCTGTGCTTGACGTCTTGGGTGCGGTCGTCTTGGCGGGCGGGGCGGGTGCTTTAGGCGCGGCATCCTTGGGCTCGCTGCCCTTCTGAGGCGCCTTGACATCATTGGTCTTGGCCGGTGCCGTCGCCGTATCGCTCACCGCTTTTTCCTGGTTGTTTTCCGAGGCTGCTGTCCCTATCTGCTCCTGGGCATTCAGGCTGCCTCCCGCATTTACTTCAGAATTTGTCGCATTATCGTCCGGTATAATATTCTGTGCATCATAATCGGGCTTATCCGAGGTAGCGTTGCGCGACGTTACATATACGGCAGTTCCCGCCACCACAGCTATACACAATAACAGGACAATATAGAATCCTTTCTTGTCCAGAAATTCCCTGATGCCTCTTTTAGCTCCCTTTTCTTCTGGAAACAGCTTTTTCATATTCACAAATTCCACCTCCGTATAGTATTGTTTCCGCATATGGGAGCAATATACATACGAGGTGAAATTATTTCGTTAAAGCCAGCTTATCAACGCTTGTAAGCTCTATACCGGTGTAATAGTGCTTCAGGATCTCGTCGTAGGTGCCGCCTTTTTTCGCCAGTGCATCGGCCCCCCACTGGCTCATCCCGACGCCGTGCCCGTAGCCCAGCGTAGTGATTTTCAACGCGTCGCCGCCCGATTTCTCAATTGAGAAATTTGCCGAACGCAGCCCCAGCAGGGTTCGGAATTCGGTCCCCTTCAGATTAATATTCCAGATTTTCAGGGTTTTAACCCTTCCGCCCGTAGTATGGTCAAGTATTTTTATGCTTGCTGCAGCGTCCTTGCCGGGTTTTGCATCCGGGTAAGCCGCTTTGAGCTTCTCTGCCAGGTCGGCCGTCTTGATCGTCACAACCGCCTTGTAATCCTTGTTGTATTTATCGTCGCTGCTGTCGACGCTTCTCAGGTATGGTACGCTTACTCCGTTCCAGACCTCCTCGGAATTTTCGGTTTTGCCTCCGCTGTTTGAGTGAAAAAGAGTATTGGCAATTTTCCCGTCATAGGTGGCTATGATGCCCCTTGTCTCGGCGACAGCCCTCTCTATCCTGCTCCAGTTCCTGGCTCCAAATAAAATGCCCCAGCCCTTCATGGCCGCGGACTTGCTGGTCCACGCCTGGCAATGCGACGGGTCCGTGCATAGCCCCTTGGGGTCGTGGACGCCCTCCTTTGATTTATAGGCGCCGGTAAGACGGCCGTATGCAAAGCTTCTTGCGGCCACCGCCTGGGCCTTCAGCGCTTCGATATCGAATTGCGCCGGCATTTCGGCTGCAAGGACGCCTTTCAGATATTCCTCGAGGTCCATTACGGTTTCGGTGTTATTTTCCATATCGTAAACGGTTATCGGTATGCTCTCCGTCTTCTGCTTCTCCGGCATTTCCGGCGCTTTTTCGGGACTTCGGCCGCAGCCTTTGACTATGAGCATGGGCAGTATAATGACGGCAATAAGCATTATTCCGGCATAATAGATAAGCTTTTTCATTTCGGCCTCTACCCCCATACATTTATATTCGGACAAAATAAAAGTATGCTGGCAGGGGAATATGCCGCTTTTCACCGCGGAAAATCGGCGGAAAACGCGCCGCTCAGATGCCGCGGGGGCTGTCAGGGCGCAATGAAAAGCTTCTATGCACTTAGCGGTGGAAAAAGACCGGCAAAGCGGAAATTCTGAAGCTTGAAGCGAGGAGGCTATAATTGAAGTAAGCCTGTTAATTCATGTTTACAGAGCGGTCTAAAATAGCAACTTTAATTTACTTATATGCCGCTTTTCACCGCGGAAAATCGGCGGAAAACGCGCCGCTCAGATGCCGCGGGGCTGTCAGGGCGCAATGAAAAAGCTTCTATGCACTTAGCGGTGGGAAAAACCTCCTTTGGCGGTCGGGACAAATTCGCCGTCCATGGCTCAGTTTGTCCCTGAAATGGACATCGTGTCCATTTCCCCGCGTCGTCGGTTTTTCCCACCGAGTGCATCACGAAGCTTTTTCAAACACTTATAAGCGGCTTCGAAGCAGCCTCCGAAGTGCTACCTGCTAAAAAATGCTCCAATTATTGCATAACTTACGGCATTCCCGTCCACGATAACACAAAAACTAATAAACGCCTCTGAAGCCTCCTGCAAAGCCCTGCCCACTAAATGCCCCATTTATTACATGACTTACGGCTTCCCGGCCAGGGCAATACAAGAGCCGGGGAAAACCGGCACGATGCCGGTTTTAGCAACTATCGCGCCACGGACGGCGCGTTTGTTGCGACCCGGCTGATATCAGGGACCTGGCCCTGGAAGCCGTAGGAATGTAATACGGGGAAGGAAGGGGATTCTTAAGGGGAAAACAAGGGCTGGTTTCCCCTTAAGTTAATTTAATCATCTAACTTTTTTATATTGGCGCCCAGAGAGGCGAGCTTTTCGTGTATGTTCATGTAGCCTCTTTCGATGTGCTCTATGTCGGTTATTTCCGTGGTGCCTTCGGCTGCGAGGCCGGCCACTACCAGAGCGGCGCCCGCCCTGAGGTCGGTCGCCTTGACTTGGGCGCCGGTCAGCCTTTCGCAGCCTTCGATAATTGCGCTGCGTCCCTCCACCTTGATGTTTGCACCCATCCTTTTCAATTCGCTTACGTGCATAAAACGGTTTTCAAAGATGGTTTCTATGACCATGCTTGTACCGCAGGCCTTGCTCATCAGCGAAGTCATCTGGGACTGCATGTCGGTTGGAAAGCCCGGATAGGGGTGCGTCTTGATGTCGACCGCCTTAAACTCGCCGCCTTTTACATGTATGGAGGTCAGCTCTTCCGATATCTCGATGCCGGCTTCCTTCAGCTTTGCGCTGACCGGCTTCAGATGGTCGGGCACAACGTTTTCGATCCGCACGTCGCCCCCGGTTATCGCGGCAGCAACCATGAAGGTCCCGGCCTCTATCCTGTCGGGGATGATGGCATGGCTTGCGGCATTCAGGCTCTTTACGCCGTTTATCTTTATGTTGTCCGTTCCTGCGCCCTTGATGTCGGCGCCCATGGTTGTGAGATATGTAGCGAGATCGACGACCTCCGGCTCAATCGCCGCATTTTCTATGATGGTCTGCCCCTGAGCCAGGGCGGCCGCCATCATTATATTCTCCGTAGCCCCGACGCTCGGAAAATCCAGATATATTTTGGCTCCAGAAAGCCTGCCGCGAGTCCTCGCCTCGATATAGCCATGGCCCTGCGTAATGACGGCGCCCATTGCGGTAAAGCCCTTGAGATGCAGGTCTACCGGCCTTGAGCCGATAGCGCAGCCCCCGGGAAGGGATATTCTTGTAGAGCCGGTTTTTGCAAGCAGCGGCCCCATAACAAGAAAGGATGCGCGGAGCTTGTTTACCAGTTCATAAGGGGCAGTGACGTTTGTCAGGTCGCCGCAGCTTATGTCCAGCCTCGTTTTGTCTTCGGAGAGCTCTACTTTCGCGCCGAGCGAGCTTACAAGCTCACACATTATTCTTACATCGTTAAGATACGGTATCTCGTCTATCACGCTTTTGCCGTCAGCCAGCAGAGACGCCGCTATGACCGGCAGCACGGAATTCTTTGCTCCGCTTATTCTTACCTTTCCCTTTAACGGCATGCCCTGGGATATTATGAACCTGGACAATTTTCATTCTCCCCTTTTCCTGTCTTTTCCCGTTGACAGCGCTTCTTATGCATCAGTACTCCGTAGTAATCACAGGAGTTGCCAGCCACAGGTATGTCTTGTCTTCGTATGAATTGTACCTTATGGCAAGATTGAGATTTACCTTGCTGCCATTGTCGTCGACAGCCTCCTTTATGGCGCCGGAAAAGGCGGATACGCTTATGAGGCTGCCCTCCCTTATCCCCTCTACCTTTTTGGCGTCAGCCTTTGCAAAAATTCGGACGCACGCCTCATTCAGGGCGCTGTTTTCTTTTTTCCCTTCAAAGCTCCCTGTGATGCAGGAATTGAACTTCGGCCTTATGCCGTGTTTGTTGAGCGCCTTCTCCAGCACGACTCTGTCTCCGGCAAGATCCGGAGTGCGAGAGGTGTCCACCAGGCTTATTGCCACGTAGCTCTCTCCGGAATCCCCGCTGTCTTTACCTTCAACTATATTAAAATGTATTCTCCTGCCGCCGCCGAGACTGCAGTCCAGTTCCTTACCGGCCGTACTGGGGCTGCCCGCGGAATCAATATCCGGATTAACCTCCGCTGCTCCGAGGTCCTTCAATACGTCTTTTATCATCGCTTTGCTGAAATCCTCTCCTGACTTGCCCCATCCCCCGATTTTGCCGCGAAGATATAATTCGGAACTGACCGTCGCGGCTCCCGAGCTTTTAAACGCATCATAGAGGATTTTTTCGGGGGGATTTGAAACTGCCTGCATTTTTATTATAAAAATAGAAATAATAAGAACAAAAAGTGTGATAATTATAGATACCTTTTTCATATATATCCCCCCTTGTTTACATCATATCTGAATTATTGCCTCTTTGGATGGGGTATATACATGAGAAAATTTGACCCTGCTTCACTAAAATTCAATTACATTTCGTATACTTTCGCTTCAGCGTCAAAAGCCACATCCCATGATGGGCAGCCCGTTTTGGTGAAGGATGTGTGTCCAAGCAATATCAGCGGCAAAAGAGGGTATGCCTCTCGGGGCTCGACCGCCAGGCCGGGTATTAAGTCCGGCTTTAGCGTCAAAAAAGAGACATGCCTCGTCGCTCAGCCGTTAAGCCGGGTATTCAAGTCCGGCTTCAGCGTCAAAAGAGGGCATACCTCTCGCGCTCGACCGCTAAGCCGGGTATTCAAGTCCAGCTTTAGCGTCAAAAGGGGACATACCTCGACGTACAGCCCGTCGACGGGAGAGGTGTGTCCCCGTCCCCTCTCCCTATTTTCACAGCTCCCCTGTCATTTTCAATACCTTTTCCAGAAGGACCATCGTTTCGGCGCGCGTCACAGGGTCCTTGGGACCCAGAGTATCGGTAAACCTGCTTATGATCATGCCGTTCTCTACCGCAAATCTGAGCTTTGGCAGCAGCGCGGAGCTCGCCTGCCCGATGTCCTTATAGATATCCGTACTGTCTCCGGTGGCCTTGGCCGTGTCGGAGGTCTTGATTTCATACAGCCTGACCGCCATGGCTATCAGCTTTTCCCGCGTATATTCGGCGCCCGGCTTCTGGGAATCGGCATAGGATATCAGCCCGGCTTTTACGGCCTTGGTCATATAATCGTTATCATAGCTGTAATCCAGCATGTCGAGCATGAATTTGGCTGCGTCGCTGCCGGTGATGTATTTGTCCGGCTCGAATTTCCTGCCGGTTACTGCCTTCAGCTTGTGCGCCGACGCGACATTTGCGATGGAGCCCCTTGCCCAGCTTCCCTGGATATCGCTGAAATATTCCGAACCGGGCTCTCCGACTGCCATGCGCCCAGGCATCAGCGTTTCGAAGCTTAGTAGGCCTTTTCCCGTATCGGGATCATAAGTCCCTGTCGTCTCTTCTTTTCCCCAGGTTGTTGAATCCGCCGGCAGTACATATCCTGAGGTAATCCCCTCCTTGTACCATTCGGCCGGCGTATAACCGTACAGTACCTTGAGCGGTCTGTTCAGCTCCCTGAAGGGCTTCAATCTGCCTTCGTACGTCCCTATTTCAAGCCCGGTCACGGGCGTCTTGAAATTCAGGTTTGTCGTATCGCTCCCCGACGTGGTTGCATTGAGTACAATTGAGGTTTCTATGTTCAGGTCCTCCAGGGCCGACCTACCGGACTGCTTGCTGTCCCAGAGCAGGCCCGGCCTGTACACAAGGGTGTTTCTATCCGACTGGACGATTAGGTTTTCACCCAGCTGCGACAGGGCTTTGAATACCTTCCCCGCAATCATGAGGGAAATCCTGTCCGTCCCAGTGGGAGGAGACGTTAGGTTGATCATATAGTCCAGGTGGTTGTCGGTCTGGACATGCTCAACGAACCTGTCGGCATTGACGCCTATGATACTGATCCTCCATATGCGGTTCACCGACGTAGGTTCCTTTATGATGTAATCGCCGCTGATGACATTTTCGATGTCCTCATCGGAATCATAGTCGTCATTGCTCCTTTCGGTCCTCACCACAACGCTCTGCGTGGGCTCCGACCTGAGCTTTTTTACAGGGTCATACGCGTACAGACGCGCAAAATACCTGAAGTTTGAACGCAGGTTATCCGCCTTGTATTCGGAAGCTCCGGTTATGGTGTATTCCGTCGCATCCTTGTAGTCTAGGTCCTTTCCTATCTGGAGTATATATTGCATTCCGGTTTCCGGCAACCATTCATAGGTGATGCTGTTCTTGGTAATGGCGTCCTCCGTCCCCTTGACGCCGAATCCCTTCGGAGTAGCGGGCGGAATATCCGGCTTTGTCTTTACCGGCAAAGAATCGCTCCATTCTGACAGCGCGGTTTGACCGGAATCGTTCGAAGCCTCGGCCTGTATCCAGAAGTAGTACAGCGTATTCTTAGTGAGTCCCGTGACCCTGTAATAAGGGGAAAGCAGAAGCTGCTCAGGGGTTACTTTGACGCTTGCGCCCGCGGAATTGATATTGTCAACCGTCCCGTATTTTATGTAGTAGTTGTACTGCGGGTTCACATTCCAGCCCAGATCCACATAGACGTCAGCGGCCTCATTATAATTGAAAACGGGTACTATGGGCTTTTCAAGCGTTTCGCCAAGGTCGGGCACGGTTGTGATTATTATCGGGTCCGAAGGGCCGGATACAAGACTGACGCTCCTTCTTGCCGCCCTTACCCATACGATATAGGTAGTGTTCGGTTCAAGCTCGCTTATGGTTATATTTATATTATGCTTCTGCCCGTCGGGAATAGCACCCTCCCTATTCACGTCCTCGGCGGGATCGTTGGGAGTGACAGGCGCCCCGGTGATCTTGTTCGTGGGAAGCTGTCCGATATTGTTATAGTTAATATCGGAGGTATATTTTACGCAGCCCACGTCAATTGTGACACCGCCGTCATAAACGACCTGCCTGTATTCAAGAGGATTGGCCGCATGGTTTTCTATCGCGGTAACCAGATCCTTTCCCAACTGTGCCGGCGTCCTGTATACCCATGCGCCTTTGCCGCCTTCCAATATCATATATTGCTCATACCATTTGTCCTGAAGCTTTATCACGGCGGTATTCTCCGTGACGGCGTCAAGTCCCGCAGGGGTCTTCGCAAGCTCAAGCGGGGGCCTTCCAGGGACTACCGGCTGGTCTATCGGGCCGCTGGTCGGGGTTATGATGACCTTCATAGCCGGAAGGGACTGCAATGTAATCTCCTGCAGAACATTGTCGACAAATTCGACATAAGACTTTTTTGCAACTATTCTGAAATAGTAGGTTGAGTTAGGTACAAGGTTTGTAAGGGGATATTTATAGCCCAGAAGCATCGTTCCGCTCATTACGAAATTGCTTTCGGTCATTTTTACTGACGAAGCGATGAGGGTGCCTGCCGGAGGGTCGCTGATCATGTTAGGGTCGCTTATGAGCCAAATGTCGTACAAAACCTCCGTGTCAACCTCTCCGTTGCCCTTTTTGGGAGCCCTCCAGAGGATGGTCGCCCTGTCGGGCTTCAACCCTTCCTTATAGCTGATAATCGTGTTTCCGGCATTGGTAAACTCGTTTACAAGCTCCGGGACGCCCGGAGTTGAAGGTATCTCGGAATCCCTGATATATATCCTCTGCGACTGTATCCTTATCCCGGGATACACGTCCTGTCCGTTCCTGGTAACCTGAGCCCTGATGATATAATAACTGGATAAATCCTCGGGCAGCACCGTAAGGAAAAATACGGTGTCGTCCACAGTGGCCATGTATTCCTCGATACCGTCCCCGTTGCTCTTGAATATCTGGTAGGATATATCGATGTCGGAATCCTCCATTCCGGATACGACACGGCTCCATTCCAGCTTCCAGATGGCGCCGAAATCGGTAACGGACATTTTGGTGGTCTTGGCGAGTATGAAGCTGCTGACGATCACCGTTGGGCTCTCGGGGGATTTTTTTAGCGCATCGTCGTTTATGTCCGGCACAATTTTTATATAGTACACCCTGCCCGGATCCCTGACCCTGTGTATGTACTCCAGTTTTCCTGCAGCCTCGTTTACGGTTACGGGGCCGTCCTGGCTTATCTGCTCCTGGCCTATGTATATCGGCGGCGTATTTGCAAAGGACTTATTTTCCGATACATACAGCTTGTAATCTATACGCCGCCCTGAATTCCAGACGTCGTCCCATGAGATTTTTATCTGATTCGGCCCGTAGGGATAAGCTTCTATGGCAATATCGGTCAGAAATCTTACGGTATTTGAAGGCGCCGATTCCGGGCTGGTAAAAGTGCTGTTATCTATGGTGTACGTGTAATAAGCCCTGGAGTAAGCGGTATAAACCGTACCGGAGGTAAGCTGTACCAGTCTGCGCGTATTAAAGGTACCCTCGGCTGTATTCGCAGGTATGTTTCCATCTTTTAAAAACACGGGCCTATAAGGCTTATAAGCCTTGTTGGACTCCTGCAGATAATAGTTCAGGTAAATGCCCACATTGCCGGATGGGCTTGGGTCCGGCTTGTCCTGAGCGTCGCTTTTCAGATCCACATAATACCCCTCTGAACCTCTGTTTCCGATAGGCGGCTGTATGTCGGGAGCCGTATTGTACAGGGCTTCCACCCTCAGATTTTTAGGTGGCGGCTGAATGGGATTCGCGGCATATACAGGGCCGTACCATCCGAGCTGGAATATCGTTATCATTATGAGACTAAAGCAAAGGATTCTTTTGAGCTTCATACATATCCCCCTCATTCGCAGCGTATATATCGTAGCATCCTCTTACTGCGCTTCTCACATATCTCCCGTCGTTTCCAGGAGCCTGACAAAGGCCACCGTGACCTCGGCCCTTGTCATACTGCCCTCCGGAGTGAAATTCCCGCTGCTGTCGGTACTCATAATGCCCATATCGACAATCATCATTACAGGATTGTAGTAAGCGTCTTCTATGTCCGTATCATCGTTTATATAAATATTGCCGCCGGGTCTCAAACTGTCCGCGCTGACGCCTTTTTTGGAAGAAAAGAGCTTCAGCAGCACGGCCGCCGTTTCCTCCCGTTTGACATTTTTCATCGCGCCGTTTGGATTTATGATACCGTCGAGCCCCAGCCTGACGGTCTTTTGCTTCAGGTCGAGCCCTGAATTCGCCGCCGACCTGCCGGTCACCTTCTCGTAAATCAGTATAACCTCCCTGCAGGTAACCTTGTTATCAGGCATAAAGGAGGTGCTCATACCTGAAAACACATCGCTCAGATCGTATTTTGAAGTGAGCCTGCCGATGTAATCCTTTGCCCAGTAGCCGTCCGGCACGCCCTTCATGCCGCCCTGCATGAGCAGCACCACATATTTGCCGGTCTTTATTACATTTATTGTGACGCTGCCTGGCTCTTGCGTATTATTAGTAATTTTTTGCCATGAAGGTGTCCCGTCGTACAGCGCATAGGGAAGCTTCGTTCCCTGTACGTCGTTACAGTTCAGGCTTGCGGAAACCGGAGCGGCAAATTCGACGATGTTCTGTGTTGCGCTTGCCAGCCTGATTGATTCTATCGTATCGTCGATATAATCCGAGAGCTCGCTTTCAATCATCTTTACAAGCCTTTCGGTATATTCTTCCATTACCTTTGACGAGCCCGAGCCGCTTCCAATGTATGCGTTCTTAAGTATGTTCAGCTTCTCACCCACAAGGCCCTTATCTTCATCGTACAGCTTTTCATAAAACAGCTTTTTCAATTCGCTGTCGGTCCTGGACGAGCCTATTGCCTGCACTTCCAGGTCATTTACGCTTGAAATGCGCTCTCCCGACGTCGGGAAATTTGTGGGCTGTGCGTCGGTACGGGCCACGATCAGCCTCAAATAAAGATCCTTCACGCCCGTTTTTGCCAGAAGCTCCTTTATCTGCTCGTTCTCCGACGCGTCAAGCGTGTCCGGCCTTAAAAGGAATTCCGCTCCGGGAGTCTTTATCAGAAGGCTCTTGCCCGAAGAATTCATCGCCCTCACAACGCTGACAGGCACGTATACCTCGTCCTTGTCCATATTGATGTTGATGGCGTTCATATCAATAGTAAACGTGTCCTCGGACGTGTTTTGAAGAGCATTCACCACCCTGTCGCCCTTCAGAAGGATCCTGTCGGCCGTACCGTTGTCTATGGCTATTCTCCAATAGTAACCCTGCTCAAGCTGCTTGATCCTGTCGAGGAAGATGGCTTCCTCTTTCTCTCCGTCATCGATATCGTCATAGTCGTCCTGGTTGAATTCCGTCCTTGAATTGACCGGCCCTATGTACTTGGAGTATGAAACGATCGCGATATCCGCCGGATCCACCTTCACCGCGCGCACTTTTACATAGTATTTCACATTCGAGCGGAGCGGCTGATGGGTGGTCAGACCTCCCGGGAGCACTACCTCGGCCCCCTTTATCCTTGCATGGAAATAAATATTATCGGCGCCTACCGTCAGCGGAGTCTCCTCCGTGTAGTAGGGCAAAAGCTTTCCGTCCTTGTCGGAATAGTATTCAAGGTCGTTTCCGGATAAAATCGTATAGTCCGAAGAGCCCTCGGCCATGATTGCTATCTCATATCTTGAAAAATCATCCACGGGCGCGCCCGTCCATTTTACCTCAAGCTCATGGTAGCCATCCCTGGTCTGAAGACCGCTTTTTTCATACACGAGCGTGCCGCTGCTGCCCGCGCCTTTGAACACCCTGACGTCGTAGGAGGAATTGAGCTTCAGGTTCAGAAGCCTGCCGTAGTATGTCATGCCGTCGGGATCCTTGATTATGGTGGTCTGTGACCTTGTCACCTGCTTGTACTCAGTATCGTTGGAGTTTTTTGCATATACGGTATAGTCTTCAGCCGTCATGCCCGGCGTGCCGTCCGTCCAGAAAAAGCCGAGTTCGGCGGAACTAACAGCCTCAAGCCTTTCAGGGGCCTGTATGAGATGGGTAGTTACAGGTATCGAAACCCACACGCTTTCCGCCCCCGCAGTGTAGCCCGCCGGGGTGCGGGTCACCCTGACGGCCTTTAGGCTGAAGTAATAAAGCTTGTTTGGAAACATTCTCCTGTCAACGGTATAGGTGCAGATTTTTGTGGCGCTGTCATAGGTAAATTTGCCCGGGTCGGTCTGCCTGCCTGAGCCAGGCGCGGGGTCGAGATACACAAGGCCATTGTCAATGCCGTCGCTGGGCAGGTCGTATGCCTGCAGGAAGCTTGCATATTCAGGGTCGCTCGCATGGGCGTCAAGCAGATCGGCAGGGCTGACTTTCCTGCTTGTCCGTATCAGTTGATATGCGACGTCATTCTCCTGCCGCCGCCAGGTAAAGGTAACACTGCTCCCCGAAATCATAGGATTGCCGTCCTTGTCCGAGGCTATCGAAAAATCGGTCGGAGCCAGCGGCTTGCGCGTGCTGTCGTCCGGCGGGTTTATATCCAGTACTATGGTTGTTACGGGAAGTATGGCTGTGTCCAGGGACTCCTTCATAGTACTGGAATTGTCGGATTTTTTCGTTATCACAAGCCTTGTCTTTGCTTTGAAATAATAAGTCGTATTTGGCTTAAGGCTGCTGCCGAAAAGATTAATGGCCGAGGCTGTCGTGAATTTAATAACCCTGGCTTTAATCGATGTGCTGGCAGGGTCGTCCGCACCCGTGAATATGATATCCCCGTGCAGATTCTCAGTGCTGCCGACCAGTACAAAGGGCGTGTCCGTCCTTGAATTCATGTATATGTCATAGTATATGTTATAGTTATACAGCGATGTATTATAAGTGCTTGTATAAGCGTTCCAGTCAAGGTTCATTACCTTGTCGAACTGCAAATCCACGTAGTTGACCGGCGGAGTGACGGAGGTATCCTTTCCGTTGGCCGCAAGCCCAAAGCTCATAGGCAGTGGAACATCCAGCTCCTCTCCGTTCAGGGTAGTGAAGCTTACAACGATGGATTTATCCGACATCTTTTCCGTCAGGGTCGTCCCGGCATCCGCCGCCGTCGTGGTATACATCTGCAGATAATAGACCGTATTGGGTAGGAGGAAGGAAGGATAATTCTCAGGATTGGGAATATCCCCGGAGACGCCGCCGGCCTTTTCCCACCTGAACAGGTCAAAGGCGTCCAGGGTGTAGTACATCCGGTTTCCGACCACCGTGATTTTTGCATTGTCCGCGTTTATATATTTCACAAGCCTGAATTTGGGCGGATAGTTGCCCCAATGCATGCCGTTGACATAAAGAGCGGTGTCTGCGGCAATATCGGTCTGGCTCGTGCTCAACAGAAAATGAAAAGACAGACTCGAGCCGGTTGTACTCCAGTTTAAAGGCTTCTCCCAGGATATTGTTACATCGCTGGATCTTATATTTATGGGAGTTCCCCCCGAAGGCGGAGCTTTCTGCTCCGTATGGAGCATCCTGTTCGTTATCGCTATTCCCATGGGAAGCGGCGGCCTGCTGGTATCCACTACCAGCTTATACGGCATTTTCAGCGATTCAAGCCTGTCATTGGCGCCATCGGATTTTACCACAACCCTGTAAAACACCTCATTGTTAGGGTTGACGCCCGGTATGACGGTGACGGCGTAATCGCTGCCGCTGAAGTTAGAATCGACCATGGTAGCCTTTACGGGCCAATCGCCCGGCAGGGATGAGCTGTTCGCCGCCTGCACCTCATAGTATAGCCTTGGCAGGTCGAGGCTTCCCTGATTTATTTTATATATCTTTACATAAATGTTGTTTGCGTTGTCCTTGGTGAGCTGGAACCTGATCGGAGTATACGTGTAGGGAACCGCTCCCGACAGCAAGCTGCCGTTATAATCTGATAGGTTTCCGACAGTAACCGCGTCCACATCCCCTCCGGAGGGATCATTATAATCGGGCATGATATTCATATAATAAACAGTACCCGGCAGCAGCTCATCGTCCGGCAGGGCGTTTTCGTTGCCGGGCAGGCGGGGGGGCACCATTGAACCTACATCGCTTCTGCCCCATAATTCAAAGCTCACATAATCGCTCGCATCGGGTAATGATACGGCAGCCGGGCTGGTGATGCTCTCGGATACGTTTGCGGTATATCCGCCGCCGTTGCTTTTAACAATAATCGATGACTTATCGGAACCTGAGTTAAGCTTTTCCTCAACAGTCGAAATATTAATCTTGAAATCGAGCTTTGAAATTTGCTTTCCGTTGTTATAGATGCCTTTAATCGCGTCCTCCATCTGCTTCAGCATATCGGGATCATTTGCCAGAATAAATTTCCCCGTGGTGGTAGAATCATCGAACCATATTCGCGGTATCTTCCATTTGAGCTTGAGCTTGGGATTCTTTCCGGATTCCCTGCCCCCTCCCGGTATTTCATCATAGGGCTGCGCGGGAGCTTCGGAATAGAAGCTGATCTTCGGCAGGTAATACAGCAAACCCTCACCGATCCTGTTGCCGGTGGGATCGCCGTTTACGTCAAGAATATCGCTGTCATACAGGGCCACTCTGAGATCATAAATATAATCAGGCTTCAAACCGGTTATCGACGCCGTGTTCGTAGTCTGCTTGAGGACGATTTTCTGCATCGTACCCAAATTCGTGTTGTCGGGCGCATGATAGGTAATAACCGCAGCCTTGATCCCGGTAAGCTGCCCGACCTCCCAGTGAAAGTCAAGCTTGCCGTTGCTGTAGCTGTTCACAACGATTTTTACCGGCTCGGCCGCCGCGAACGACGGCGTGAAGTCGCTGAAAAAGACTCCATATGTGAGTACTGCCGCAAGTATTGCCGCAACAGTTCTTCTTATTTTTTTCATCGGTATACCCCCATGTTATATGAAACATATGATTTTATAGAAACTGCCGTATCGGCATATTTCAGTTATTATATCGGCAAAAAATGGGCTGCGTTTAACTCTTATGTTATAATGTAAGGGGACACACCTCTCCCGTCGGCGGACTGTGCGTCGAGGTATGTCCCCTTTCGACGCTGAAGCTGGACTTGATACCCGGCCTTGACGGGCCGAACGTTGGGATATGTTCCTTTTGACGCTGAAGCTGGACTTGAATACCCGGCTTTAGAGGCTGGGCGTCGGGATATGTCCCCTTTTGACGTTAAAGCTGGACTTGATACCCGGCTTTAGAGGCTGGGCGTCGGGGTATGTCCCCTTTTGACGCTGAAGCTGGACTTGAATATCCGGCTTAGGCGGACTATGTGAAGGAGGTTTGGATGAAACAGAAGATTCTTGTTGTGGATGACGAGGCGGCGATTTGCGATTTGCTTAAGATAGGCCTGGAGGCCGAGGGCTATGATGTTGCGGCGGCAAACGACGGGAGGGAGGCGCTGCTGAAGCTGGCGTCCTGGAAGCCGGACCTTCTGATCTTGGACCTTATGCTGCCCGGTTTGAATGGCTTCGACATATGTAAAAGGGTCACTGCCGAAAATCCGATACCTATCATCATGCTGACCGCAAAAGCCGATTTAATAGACAAGGTGCTCGGTCTTGAGCTGGGAGCGGACGATTACGTCACAAAGCCGTTCCACATGCGCGAGCTGGCGGCCAGGGTCAAGGCATTGCTGAGGAGAGTCGGGGCGGAAGCCAGGACAGCTGTGCCCGGCAAACTGAAAAACGGAAGGCTCGAGCTCATTCCCGAAACCCGCAGAGTCATGCTTGACGGCGCCGAGCTTGAGCTGTCCGTCAAGGAATACGATCTGCTTTTCTTCTTTATCAATAATATAGACCGGGTTTTTACCAGGGAGGCTCTGCTCGAAAGAGTCTGGGGCTATGATTTCACAGGCGATACGAGGACCGTCGACGTCCACATCCAGAGGCTGCGAAGCAAGCTGAAGGGCGGCGCGTACGACGGTTCATGCATACATACCGTTTTTGGCGTGGGCTACAGGATGATGAAACTTGAAGAAAGCGAGGGACCTGCTTCATGATGATTTCAAACGCGTTCAGACTGCTAAAGAGGAATCCGGTGCTGATATTTCTTTTCCTGCTTTATATGCTGATACTGGACACCGCGGCGTTTTTTCTGATGCCGCACCGGATGGACCAGACGGATACATTGGCCCTTCTTATTACGACCGCCGCGCTGATGCTTTTTTCACTTATTTCCGGCGTTACCGGCCTCGTATTCTTTTCCGGGTACGGACATATGCTGGCGGAAGCCGTTACTAAGGGTACTACATCGCTCAGGAGCTTCCCGGCGGGCATCGCCAGATTTTTTTCCAGGCTTTTTCTGGCCTTCCTATTGTTGATTGCCATTGCTATCGGCTTTTCCATCGTCATTGTAACAGCTTTGATCCCGGTTTCTTTACTGATGACGATGGGCGGGCTGGCCGGGGCGTCCGCCGCAGGCATTGTCACCACCTCCGTAGTGAGCGGTTTGGTGATTTTAAGCATCCCTTTCATAATGCCATGGATCCCCGCCCTTTTTATAGACGGGGCCGGAGTCATTGACAGCCTGAAGGCCGGACTGAGGGCGGGGGCCAGGAATTACGGCGCGCTGCTGCTTTGGACGGTCATTCTTTACGCTCCGTCACTGATTTATACGCTGTTCAACCTGTCCTCCATGAATCAGGGTGAGCTCTTCACACCCGGGTATTTTGCGGTGACCCTCCTGACCTCCGTTTTATCACTGATTTTTACTCCTGCGCTCTTCGAGCTTTACAATAAAAAAAGGCGGCCTGCGCCTCTGCCCGATCCGGGCGATCCAGGGGCAGGACGCCCATGAAGCTCGGTCTGAGGCATAAGATCATATTTACAAACCTGACCGTGCTGATATTGACCTTTTCTGTGATTTCCGTCGTGGTGCTCGGCGGTATCGGCGCTCTCAACACCGGCATGCTTATAAACAATCTCATTCACCAGGCCGATATTTCCGTTATATCCATAAGGCAGGGCCTTTTTACCGGGGGCTCCTCCGGCAGCTGGACAGACGAGTTCAAGACCCGGGCCGCGGACTTTTCTCTCAGGCTGGCTGGCGAGACGGGCATGCGCGTGCTCATATTCTCGCATGAAAAAGAGCTCCTGTCGGATTCTGCGAACGAACCGGCGGATACCATAACTTATGCAGAGCTTGACGAAGTCCTGAACGGAAACAGAACCTATGTAATCAGACAATTCCCCGAGGGAAGAAAGCTGTTCTTTTCTTTTCCCGTCGTCCAGGACGGAAACGCCATAGGCGAAGTCATGTTTGTATATCCCATGTCCGAAATCGACGAGGGGACGCGCAATATCAGCCTTCTCCTTCTTTCGTCCTTTGCGGCGGGCCTGCTGATCATCCTGGCGGTGGGCGCATATCTTTCCTTCAGGATAACCAGGCCCGTACTGAAGCTCAAGGAAGCGGCCAGAGAGCTGGCTGCGGGAAACTATGAAGCCGTCATTCCCGTCGCCTCTTCGGATGAGGTAGGCGAGCTTGCCGGAGCCTTCAACGATATGTCGAAAAAAATCGGAAGTACCGTTGAGGCCATACGGGAGGAAAAGGAGAAGCTGAATTCAGTCCTCGAAAGCATGGGAGAGGGAGTGATCGCACTTGACGGCGTGGATCGCACAATCGCGATAAATAAAGCTGCCGAGGCAGTCCTTGACGATGAAGTCGGCCGGGAGCTCGGCAAGATAACCGCAAGAGTGAGGGAAAGCCGCTCAAAGGTGATAGAGGAAATCGGCGGCAGTGAGAAGTATTTGCTGGTGTGCGCCACTCCGATGGCCCTGGGTACAGGCTCCGTGGGTATAGTCATGATATTGAACGACATAACGGAGCTCCGCAGGCTTCAGGAAAAGCAGCGCCTCTTTATGACAAATATCTCCCACGAGCTCAAGACGCCGCTTACTACAATCATCGGGTACACGGGCCTGCTTGAGGAAAACGGCGCGGATTCCGGTGTCTTCAGCACTTCGGTCCATCACCTGAGGGACGCCAGCGACCGCCTTCTCCGCATGATAAACGACCTTATCGACCTCTCCAGCCTCAGCAGATCGGAATTTGGTATCGAACCCAGAAGCGTCGACATATCGGCCCTTGTAAGGGACATAACCGCCCAGATGAGTCTTAAGGCCCGGAAATACAATATTGCCATCCACACGGACATCCCCTCGCTTCCGGAGATCATAGCCGATCCTATCCGCATCAAGCAGGTGGTTGTCAATATACTGGACAACTCCATAAAATATTCCCCAAACGGGGAGGTCAGGGTTTCCCTACGGCAGGAGGAGGGCGCAGTCTGTCTGGAAATCGCGGACACAGGCTGCGGTATCCCGCCCGAGGTGCTGGACAGGATTTTCGAGCCCTTCTTCCGCGTGGATAAGGCCCGCTCCAGAAACCTCGGGGGGAACGGCCTTGGACTTTCGATCGTGAAGGAAATCGTGGAGAAGCACGGCGGAAAAATAGAAATTGAGAGCGCGGAAGGCGAGGGCACCGCCGTACGGATAAGGCTTTACCCGCAGGGAGGCAGGCTATGCTGATAAAGAAGGCGCTGCCGCTTTTTATTCTGCTTATCCTGCTGGTATCCGGCTGCGGCCGGTCCGGTGAAGAGATAAACATACTGGAAGGCCCCGGCTCAGCCAACAGCAGCAGGCTGATAGGCTTCAGCAGGCTTTGCTCCGGTACGGCGGAAGCCTTCGTAAACGGAGCGTCAATGCTCGTCAGTGAAGAGACCGGTGACGGCTGGAATTTGTTCAACGCCGATCTTGTCTCGGGCAACACGACCCGGCTATTGAGCCTGCCTTCGGAAAGCAGTCACGCCGTCGAGCTTTCCGCCAACGGGAAAATGCTCCTGTGCGGCAGCACCCTGTACGATCTGCAGGACGGCAGCCAAAAAAGCCTTCCCGGAGCCGTCTATGCCGGAAGGTCCATGCCGGACGAGGCGTCTGCGCTTACCCCGTTTTCATTTGCGGGCGGCAATGAGCTGCTTTTTACGGAGCCCTATTTCTATATCAGAAAGTATAGCCTTCCGGGGCAAAAAACCACTACCAGGCTTACAGCGATTGCTTTGATAAAGCTTGAAGATAAAAGCAGCCCGGCTCCCTTCAACGGTTTTTCAGGACTTATAATGCCGCAGCTGGACTATATAAAAGCTCCCCGGCTTCTGCCGGGCGACCTGAAATATGTGTTTATAGGCATAAGGCCCGATTCCAAAGAAACGCCGCTTTACGTGCTGGACCTTTTTGAGAAGAAATTCACGCTTCTCGATGAAAATGTCAGGAGCTTTACTCTGGCTCCCGACGGCAGGTCCCTGGCTTATATCGCGGTAAATGAAGGGCAGGACGACAGGCTGATGGCCTCCGACACCTCAGGCAGCTTCAGGAAGGAGCTTCTGAGTCTCGAATACCTCTCCGGAATCGAATGGTCGCCCAAGGGCGGCTGGATCGCCTGGTCGGGAGGCAGGGAAAACAGGTGCGACGCGGGAATAATCAAAGCGGACGGGACCTCCAGCGAGCAGCTGACAAATGCGATGTATACAGGCCCTCGCCTGGCATGGTCGGCGGCAGGCGATAAGCTTGCCTTCACATCCCGGGCTGCCGGAAAAAGTCCTGAAACCTATGTCGCAACACTGGCCGGCACAGATCAGCCGGAGTCCTACGGATATAAATATTCCGATCCCGCGAGAGAGGTCATGTCGGCCCAGCTTATGAACCTGCTCAGAAAGGAAACCGCTTTTGCCCTTAAATCAAAATGAGCTGGATATTGTATAGCGTAAAAAAAGATCCAGATCAATAAGTTAAGCATTTATATTGCATTGCGGCTTTTTTGCAAAATTCAATTACTCCTATCCAAAAGCATTTTATTATTCGCTATAATATAAACCCCAGCTCCGTCCGATATATAGCATTATTACAAATTTATGCCGTATATGGGAGTTTCTTAATGATCATAAGCTATATTGAGCTGGCATTGCTGATATCCGCCGCACTCGTCAGCGACTTCCGCACTTACAGGATAGACAACCGGATTATTGCGGTATTCGTGGCAGCAGGACTTGTAACAGGCCTGGCGCTGGAAGGTCCGGACGGACTGCTCTCCTCCTTCCTGGGCATGGCGCTGCCGCTGCCGCTCCTTTTCTGGCTTTATCCCGCAAGAATGCTGGGAGCCGGAGATATAAAGCTTTACTGTGCCGCGGGAGCGGTGACGGGAATCGGCTTCATACCATGGTGCATTGCGTGGTCCTTCCTTGCCGGAGGCCTGACGGCGCTTGCCCTGATGCTGGCGAGGCGGAATTTCCGGCAGAGGTTCCGCTATCTGGGCGGTTACCTTAAGGCGTGCTTCCTTTCAGGCTCGATCCTGGAATATTCGGAGCTCTCGGACAAAAGCGACGGCGCGAAATTCCACTTCTCCCTGGCAATAGCGCTCGGGTCCGCGGTGCAGGTGACGCTGGCGCTGTTTTTATAGCTTTTTGTTTACGATAATCTGATTTCTTCCGTTTTTGAAGGATTTCCTTACATCAAAGCCCTTCATGATAAGCGTGTCGTATATCTCGTCGGTCTGATGGAAGTAGTTGTTGCCGATATCAAGCACCAGGGTTTCCCCGGGCTTGAGC
>JAEZJL010000169.1 GCA_023415815.1 Bacillota bacterium
CACCCACACCTGCGATAATAAGTCCTCATCAGCGGTTACAATGTATTTCGGCAAGTCGGCATCAAAATTGATGTTCTTTGACGACCACTGAGGCTCAAGCGACAGGATTATCTGCGAAAGCTGCCTGTCAAGTCGGTATTCTTTCAGATTCAGCGGTTTCTTTTCGCCGTCAAGCGCGGAGAGCTTCAGCAGGTTGTCGGACAGGCTTGACAATCTGCCGCTTTCCGCTTCGATAATCGCCGCGTAGCGGCGGCGTTCGCCGGACGGCAGAGCGTCGTCCTGCAAAAGCGCGGCGAAGCCCTTGATCGACGTGAGCGGCGACTGGATTTCGTGGCTGACATTGCTGATAAAATCCTGCCGCATTGTTTCTAGACTGCCGAGGTTTTTCGCCATCTCGTTGATTGCCTCCGCCATTTCGGAGTGCGGGTCGTTCGGGTTCGGTTCGAGGAACACGTTAAAATTTCCCCGGGCAATTTCGCCGAGCGCGTCGAGGACGATATCGTGGGGGAAGCTGCGGTGATTACGCTTGAAAACCTGCAAACGGATAAAGCTGAGGATTGCGGCAAACACGCAAAATAACGCAAGCCCGCCAAGCCCCGATAGCATTACCGTCGCAAACTCTGAAAAGGCGGCGTGTTTGACCAAAAGGTAAGCGAACGCGACAAATCCGCCGAACGCCGCAAACAATGCCGCAAATCCGAATGCCACTCCGATTTTGCCAGGGCGTTTATTTTCTCCGTTATTCATACCGTCACCTCGATTTTGTACCCAAGCCCTCGCACAGTAGTGATTTTGAAGCCGTACCTCTCCTCCGGGAAGCGCTCGCGCAACCGCCCTATATGAACGTCGAGCGTCCTCTCGTTACCGTCGAAGTCGGAGCCCCAAACGTCCTCAATGAGGTTGTCGCGTGAAAATGTCCGCCCGGGGAAGCCCGCCAGCTTGAACAGCAATTCAAACTCTTTCATCGGTATTGTTTCGCCGTTTACGCTGAATCCGTTCCGGTCAACCGTCAGCTTACCGATCTGGATAACCAGTGACGATTCGATTTTGTAGCGGCGTAGGAGAGCCTTGACGCGCATAAGCAGTTCATCGCCCTCGAACGGCTTTGTCAGGTAGTCGTCCGCGCCGAGCGTAAAGCCCTTGACTTTATCCGGCAAGCCTGATTTCGCCGTCAGCATAAGCACCGGCAGGTTTTCAAAGTATTTGCGGAGCTTTTCAAGAAGCTCAAAGCCGTCCATTTTCGGCATCATGACGTCAACAACAGCGCAGTCGCAGCCGTCGATTTTTTCAAGCGCGTCGCGCCCGTCAAATGCTTCGACTGCCTCAAAACCGCCGTTTTGCAGTATTTTACGCACAAGCTCGCGGATATACGGGTCATCGTCGACAATTAAAATTCTGCTCATTGTAACCACCTCTAATCTATTATACCGCTCAAATGTAAACTGAAGTTAAATTAAGCGGCGCCGGCTTCAGATTATCTTCACATAAAGCTGTATGTTTCCCGTCGTCAGGCATTTTTCCACTTTATCACAGGTCTGATACCTTAACCGGGAAAATGCGGTTTCATTTTGTAAAAAATGCCGAATTTTTATAGAAAAATTATGAAATATAATGTTGAAAAGGGAGATTGAATAATATATCATTAGTAAGGATGTAATAATGTGATGAAATAATGTTCTGATGTTAAGTACATGTCCATATAGACTTTTCCGTACGGGGGTTAAATTATGATAAACAAGTACAGCAACGTTCCGCTATATTCACAGCTAAAGGTTTTTATCATCGAAAAGATAGAGTGCGGCGAATATGCTGAGGATACGAGGATACCTTCGGAACAGGAGCTTTGCGATTGCTACGATATCAGCAGGCCCACCGTACGCCAGGCGATAAGCGAGCTTACAAACAACGGTTATCTGTACAAGGAAAAAGGAAAGGGCACCTTTGTCGCCAGGTCAAAGACAAAAATCGATATAAAAAGCTATACCGGCTTCACGGACTCCATACTGGACAGTCAGGAGCCGGGACTGCACAACATCATATCTCTGAAAAGCATAAAGAGCGGCGAACTGAAGCAGCTCGAGAATATCTTCGGAAACGGCCCTGGCTACGGGCAGCAAGCGGAATTTGCCGAAATAAAATATGTGACCATGCAGAAGACCGACGTACTGTCGTTGAATACATCCTATATTCCAATGGGCCTTTTCCCCGGAATAATCGAGGATATTAAGGCCAAAAAGCCCTCCTACGATATCATGAAGGGAAAGTACCCGCTCCTGCCTGTAAAGACAAAAAGCTCGCTTGAGATTATCTATACCGACCACGACGACGCCCAGTACCTGCAGGTACAGTCGGGCCAGCCGCTGCTGAAGATAGAGAACGTGCTGCTCTCAAAAAGCGGGCAGGCAGTGGAATTCGTGGTGGCGAAATACCGCTCCGACAAATGCAAGCTCATATTTGAAAACAATAAATAAGGTCAATCAGATTCAAAACGGATAAATATATTCTTCGACCTTCTCCGCAGGCGCTATTTTAGTCACGGTGATTTGCGGCTCATCCTCATCCATATATTTTCCTATATGTATGACGCCCTCAACAGTTATCCAGGTATCCTCCTTCAGCTCGGAGGCCTTGTCATACTTGCAGATAAAGCCACAGGGAGCCAGATCGGCCACGCAGCAGGACATTGCCAGACGGGCGGGTACAAACTCGTTTCCGCTCATGGTTTCAGGGTCCTTAAAGACAAATCCCTTTATCGAGATCCGGTAGCCCTCATATTTATCGAGCTCGGTGAATATTTCAGAAAGCCACAGAGCGAAATCCTCATCCCGGACCGTTATTGTCTTATTTTCCGTATCCAGGCCGGGCAGGTCGGCGGCATATTCGTCTTCCGCTGAAGCTCCCTGTGCATCGGTCTGCCCGCTGTCCTGCGGATCCGGGAGGCTATTGGCCTGCTCATTGTCCTGCGTGCCGGTCACAGTAGCGGATTCGGCTGTATCCCAGGAGGAATAAGCACTGCTATCGGACGGCGTATCCTCCGGATAAATATCGCTGCCGTCTGTGCCGTCCGTGCCGCCGGCAAGGTCTACGGACGCGCCTTCGCCTTCGTCCGGCACGCCGGTGTCGGTCTGGGCGCCCGCGGAGGCTTTAAAACCGGAACCTGCGGAAGGCGGCTGGACTTTAAATGCGCCGGAGGAGCCCTGTCCTGCGAGCCCTGCCAGAGCATTTCCGCTGATAAATCCCGATGTCAGAGCGGAGGTGCTGATCGGGGCGTGGGGGAGGAGCAGAAGAAGAATGGGGATCGCGAGGACGAAGCAGTGCGCCGCGCGCGTTTTATGCTGGGGGCGGAAGAGCCTTAAAAGTCCGCTCAGCGCCCAGACCGCCATCACGGCCGCGGTGAAATAAAGATACGGCACCATCCTTGGCGTGACGTACGACTGGTATTTGCCGCTTGTGACCAGGTGGAACATCAGCGCGGCAAATGCGGTATAACATATGAATTCCAATAATACCTGAGGATTCAGCACCCTTTTCCGGGCATACATGCGACTCACCCTCCAATCATCAACTGAGCAAGAAAATATACAACCAGGAAGCACATTGCGAACGCGAATGCAATCAGTCTTCCAATAAACCTTTTTGAAAAACTCCCCGATAGCATTATTACATTTTTAATGTCCATCATGGGACCGAAAACCATAAATCCCATGACTGAGC
>JAEZJL010000187.1 GCA_023415815.1 Bacillota bacterium
ATACAAGCCTCGTCCTTTTCAAGCGCCCCGCAGACGTAGATGACCACGGGCGGGTCGGGGATATTTCTGAGATACTCGGGATAGCGGCCGTCATTGAGCGTAATCATGTCAATATCGGATGAAACAAGCTTCTTCAGATGCTCTTCGGCTTTGCTTCTGTATTCCCGGTCCAGCAGGTTTACCAGAGTCTGTCTGGTCATAAAAGGCAGCCTCCCGAGCTCGGCTTCCGATGAAAACCATACGCCTGCCGGGTCTCCGAAGTGCTCCAGGAGCTGATACCTCCTGCGCGGAGATATTTTAACAAGGGAGCTGAGCCATATCCAGTACTTCAAATCCATTATCCAAACCTCGCTGCCGCTTTTTATATATAATGCAAAAAAGATTTGATGCATAAGTTTTTGCAGTTATATTACCTTGCTCAGGCTGCTGCACAAATTACATTCATACCTTGTATAAAATCATCTGTGCAACTTTATATCTACATGTTCCATATCTTCCTGTCCAGGCTCCTGTACTGGATGGCCTCGGTCAGGTGCTCCGGCCTGATCCCTTCACTCCCGTCCATGTCGGCAATAGTCCTGGAAACCTTTAGTATCCTGCTGTGCGCCCTCGCGCTCAGGCCCAGCCTGTCAAAGGCGTTTCTCAAGAGCGCCCTGCATTTGTCGTCAAGCCTGCAGAATTTATCCAGCATGCCCGGCTGCAGCTGCGAATTTGTATATATCCTCATATCCCTGTAGCGATCAAGCTGTATCCGTCTGGCATTGTCCACCCGCTCCCTTATCTTTGCGGACGTATCTCCCTCCCTGCCGCCGTCCAGCTCTTTATATTTAACTGAGGCGACCTCAATGTGTATGTCCATCCTATCGAGCAGCGGTCCTGAAAGCTTGCCCAGATACTGCCGTATCTGTTTGGGAGTGCAGGCGCATTGCCCGGACGGATCTAGAAATCTTCCGCATTTGCAGGGATTCGCGGCGCATATGAGAGTGGTTTTTGCAGGATAGGTAAGGCTGGCGTTGACCCTGGAAATCGTTATCACTCCGTCCTCCAGCGGCTGCCTCAGAGCCTCCAGTGATTTTTTGCTAAATTCAGGAAGCTCATCGAGAAACAGCACTCCGTAGTGCGCAAGGCTTATCTCGCCGGGCTTCGGCATCTTCCCGCCCCCCACAAGGCCGACGTCTGAAATCGTGTGATGCGGGCTCCTGAAGGGCCGGTTCATTACGAGCGAGGCTCCATGCGGAAGAGTACCCGCAATGCTGTGTATCTTTGTGACCTCAAGCGCTTCTTCAAAGGTCAGAAAGGGCAGTATGGTCGGAAGCCTCCTGGCAAGCATCGTTTTCCCGCAGCCGGGTGCTCCGATCAGAAGGCAGTTGTGAGCGCCGGACGCCGCAATCTCCAGTGCCCGCTTAACGTTCTCCTGACCTTTTACATCCGCAAAATCCACGTCATGCTCCGTTTTGTTTTTTAAAATGCAGTCGGTATCGTTCTCACAGCATTCAATCCGCTCTTCTCCGTTTAAATGCCTGACAAGTCTGGTCAGAGTTTTGACCGGTATTATCTTAAGTCCTTTTACAACAGCTGCTTCGCGGGCGTTTGCCTCAGGCAGCACGAGGTAATCGAAGCCCTCCTGCATGGCGCATACGGCGGCAGGCAGTACGCCGCGGACAGGCTTAACCTCTCCGTCCAGAGACAGCTCACCGATAAACATGTATCTTTCAAATTCATTCAGCGTCACCTGGCCCGTTGCTGCAAGTATGCCCAGCGCGATCGCAAGGTCGAAGGCCGAGCCCTCTTTTTTAAGCCCGGCCGGAGCAAGGTTCATGGTGATTTTCCTTATGGGAAAATCCAAGCCCGCATTCTTTATCGCGGACCGCGCCCGTTCCTTTGCTTCCCTTATAGCGGCATCTCCCAGTCCTACGATGTCGAAAGACGGCAGCCCGCTGCCTATATCTGTCTCCACCTCCGCCACGTAGCCGTCTATGCCGGCCAGGCCGCAGCTCATGAGCTTAGAGAACATACTTCACAACCCTTCAAATATTTGTATTAAAATTCTATAGTTTCCAACATAATACTACAATATTTTTACAATTTTGTAAAGTATGTTTATTTGGTTTGATTTATTTGCAAATATATCAAATATACATGTTGTATTGTATGAGCTTTTCTGATAAAATGACTATACCTTATAAATCCGGTTTGTTTAATAATCAATTGTTGAAATATGTAATGAAAATATAAAATGCTGATGCTTTTTCATAAAATTACATATATAATGTGAGTGTTATTATTATATATAATGCAAAAAAAGGATATGGAACAATAAGTTTTTGCACTTATATTACCTTAGGGCTTTGCTGCAAAAAAATTGTTGTTCCTATATACACTGTTTTTGCAGCTTATATATTAAAAATTTAATTTGAGGGGTGTTTATTATGAGTAACCAGACAAAAAGGGGCATTCCAGTCAGGACGGCAGTGGCGGTAGGCATCGGTGCGGCTCTGTTTGTGGTCCTGACACAGCTCAGTATCCCGGTAGGCTTTATCCCGAACACGCGAATCCAGTTCAACGCATCCTTGATCGCCCTGATAGGAGCTCTATTCGGACCTTTGGCAGGTCTCTTTACCGCGTTTATCGGACATGCTCTGGGCGACGCTTTATTTTATGGCAGCGTCTGGTGGAGCTGGGTCATAGCGGATGCCGTTTACGGTCTTCTTGCAGGTATTACATATAAGCGCCTTAAGATTTCCGAAGGCGGTTTCGGAATAAAACAAGCCGTTATTTTTAACCTCACTCAAATAGTTGCCAATGCCGTTGCATGGATCGGCGTAGCGCCGGCGCTCGATATCATTATTTATGCAGAGCCTTCGGACAAGGTGTTTGCACAGGGCGTCACAGCCTTCATCGTCAATGCCGTCGTGACGCTCATCGTCGGTACGATTCTTGCGTTCGCCTATTCCAAAAACCGTACGGCAAGCTCCAGTCTGAAAAAGGAAGCATAATTACAGCTCCTCATTCGAATCATCAAACTTAAGTGGCCGTTCTGAATATAGACGGCCACTTTTAAATGTTATATAATTCGTTCTGTAATTCAGCTTTATAATTATGTTCTGCATAGGATGGTTATGAGAAAAGCTGCTGTCGAATTCAAAAATTACACCTTCAAATATCGTGCCCAAGCTGCGCCTACCCTGTACGACATCAATCTTACCATATACGAGGGCGAAAAGGTTCTTATCGCCGGGCCCTCAGGGTCCGGAAAATCCACGCTGGCCAATTGCATAAACGGGCTTGTGCCCTTTTCTTATGCGGGCGATACAAACGGCTCGCTGCAGATTATGGGGCAGGATCCGAAGGAACTGGGCCTTTTCGGCCTTTCCAAGCTGGTAGGGACGGTCCTGCAGGATACCGACAGCCAGTTCATAGGTCTGACGGTAGGCGAGGATATCGCGTTTGCACTGGAAAATGACTGCGTCTCCCGCCCGGAAATGCTTAAAAAAGTTGATGCCGCCGCGCGGACGGTCGATATACATACTCATCTCGGCCAGTCCCCCCAGGCCCTTTCCGGCGGGCAGAAGCAGCGGGTATCCATCGCGGGCGTTTTGGTTGACAATGTAAACATCCTGCTTTTCGACGAGCCTCTCGCGAATCTGGACCCGGCAACCGGCAAATATGCGATGGAGCTTATCGACAGGATACACAAGGAGACCAATACCACCATCATCATTATCGAGCACCGCCTGGAGGATGTGCTTCACTGCCCCGTCGACCGGGTTGTGGTGGTGGACGAGGGCAGAATCGTTGCGGATACCGTTCCATTCGAGCTGCTGGCTTCAGATGTCCTGAAGGATACCGGAATACGAGAGCCGCTTTATATTACGGCAATGAAATATGCGGATTGCACCGTTGTCCCCTCCGATCATCCCGAAAACATTGATACCATAAGCTTGGACAATTCCTGCGCCAGGCTGAGGGATTGGTTCGAAAGCTCCCATCCCCACCGCGCTGCGCCTGAAAGAGAGCGTATTCTGGAGCTTGAAAATATCAGCTTCGGGTATGAGGCCTCAAGGCAGGTATTAAGCAATATTTCTTTTTCCGTCGGCAAGGGCGAGCTCATCAGCATAGTAGGCAGGAACGGCGCCGGTAAATCGACGCTTTCCAGGCTGATCTGCGGGTTTGAAAAGGCCGGCGCCGGTAAAATCCTGCTGAACGGAAGAGATATCGAAAAGGACAGCATCAGCGACAGGGCGGCAAATATCGGAATCGTCATGCAAAATCCCAACCATATGATTTCCAGACCTATGATTTATGACGAGGTTGCACTTGGTCTTGTTGCAAGGGGCTGGAGCGAGGAAAAAATAAAGCGCCAGGTTGAAAAAACGCTTGAAATATGCGGCCTCTCCCCTTTCCGCAGCTGGCCGATCTCCGCCCTCAGCTACGGTCAGAAAAAGCGGGTGACAATTGCGGCGATACTGGTATTGGAGCCTCAGATAGTAATACTGGACGAGCCGACCGCAGGACAGGATTTCAGGCATTATACCGAGTTCATGGAATTCCTGCTAAAGCTGAATAAAGAAGAGGGGACCACCATAATAATGATCACTCACGACATGCATCTTATACTGGAATACACCACGCGCTCAATCGTCATGTCCGGAGGCTGTATTATCGCCGACGATACTCCGGCCGCGATACTCACAAACGACGAAATAATAGCTAAGGCCAGCCTTAAAAGGACCTCCCTTTACGATCTGGCCGTAAGAGCCGGAATAAGCGATTCACGCGCCTTTGTCCAGCATTTCATAGACTATGACAGGACGGTGAGGGTATAATGCCGAGAATGTTGAGCTACAGTGATAAGGGGACCATCATCCATTCGCTGTGTGGAGCAACCAAGCTTCTCTTCTTTTTAATCTGGTCCTTTACAGGCATGATAACGTACGACACGCGCATACTTGCGGTTATGTTCGCGGCCAGCCTTATCGCCTTCAGGATCTCCAGGGTGGAATACAGGGATATTTCCTTTGTGTTTAAGCTGATACTCGTTTTCCTTTTCATCAATCTGCTTGCCATCTTTCTTTTTTCTCCGGAGGAAGGGGTAAAAATATACTCCCACCGCACCGTGCTGTCGCACATAGCCGGAGGGTACTACCTTACGGCCGAGCAGCTGTTTTATGAAGCAAATGTCGCCCTGAAATATTTTACCATCATTCCGATAGCGCTGCTGTTCATACTAACCACAAATCCGAGCGAGTTTGCGTCCTCGCTCAACAAACTTGGCCTGGGCTATAAGTTATGCTATTCCGTCGCAATTACTCTGCGGTATATCCCCGACATGCAGCGGGATTATACCACAGTTTCACAAGCACAGCAGGCAAGGGGTATGGATATGTCGAAAAATGTTGGCCTGCTCAAAAGGATGAAAAATGCCGCAGGAGTCCTGATGCCTCTGTTTTTTTCGAGCATGGAGCAGGTGGAAACCGTCAGCAATGCGCTGGAATTGCGCGGCTTCGGCAAAAAGGACAGGCGCACCTGGTATGCCGCGCGGGATTTCCGGCTTCGCGATTATATGGTAATCATTGCGGTAGTTTGTTTTGCCGCTTTTGCTTTCTATATTACCTTCAGTGACGGAAGCAGATTCTACGACCCCTTTGTAAAATTATAAATATCGGCCAAATTCTTTATAATTCGCTTGAATTTTGGCAATAATATTGTAATATTATGTAGCTTTGTGTATAATAATTACGGCATAGGGCTTTGTTACTATAAATGACAGTACCCTGGTCCCATAAATTATATATCCGGCACGGAATACAGGGCAAACTTGTTGAAAAATAAGGACGCAAAACCACGTATCTAAAGTATACTACTATGATGGACGGGTTGCCAAGTGCTTAATTCCAAGACCCTAAAAGTCGTGCTTTTTTAAAGTTGCGGCTTTTTTTCGTTTATTACATTGATTAAGCAAAAGCTGGTGTTTCAAAAACGATGAGGTGTGACAGCAAATATGAGGTTTGTACAGATTGATTCTATTAGAGAAGGAATGGTATTGGCTAAGCCGCTTTTAGGGAAAAATGAGGAACTTCTGCTAAACAAAGGGGTCGTCCTGTTTCCTTCCTATGTGCGTAAAATAAAACAGCTTGGCTATAATGGAATTTATATAGAAGATAAGCTGTCGAAGGAGATAGACATCCCTGACATTGTCGACGAAAGGGTGAGGTTTGAGGCTGTTAACTCCGTAAAAGCGGTTTTTACAAACATTGAAGAGGGCAAGGGCATTCCCCTCCATATTTACAGAAATCTGACCGATATTATAGACGATATTGTGGACAATATACTTGAGAACAAATCTGCGATTATTAATATTATCGATTTGAAGGCTTTTGACAATTACACCTTCTTTCACAGCGTAAACGTATGTATTCTATCCATTGTGATCGGAAAGGCGATTAATTTAAATAAAAAGCAGCTGTTTGACCTGGGAATGACTGCCATATTGCACGATATAGGCAAGACATTCGTGCCAAAGGAAGTCCTCAACAAAAATGAAAAGCTCTCGGATGAAGAATTCGATATTATAAAAAATCATTCGCTAAACGGCTATAACTATGTCAAAGACAATTTCGACGTACCTGCGGTAACCTATGTCGGCATACTCCACCACCATGAAAGGTATGACGGGTACGGCTACCCCATGGGCATAAAGGGTGAGTCGATCAGCATGTTCGGCAGGATAGTATCCGTATCCGACGTTTATGACGCCATCACTTCCGACAGGCCCTACAGAAAAGCGCTTCCATCATTTGAGGCTATAGAATATATCATGGGCAACAGCGGTATTGCTTTTGACCCGGAGATTTCTAAAATATTTACACAGAAAATCGCTCCTTATCCTGTCGGTACGAGCGTTCGCTTGAGCAACGGAGATGTCGGACTCATAGTGGAAAATTATCCGGACTGCTGTACGCGGCCGAAAGTAAAGATATTCATGCATGGTGAAACAGAAGTGTCACCCTTTTATCTTGACTTAAAAAACGACAGCAGTTCATTGGGAGTGGTTATAACAGGAATTGCGTAAATAAATTATCGGGGGCATCAATACTGTCAAATCGCACAATTAAAAACGGCGTTGATACCGTTTTCCTTATCCTCTATTTATCCTTAAGAAGCTTGTGAAGCTCATCCATGAAAGTGTTGATGTCCCTGAATTGTCTATAGACCGAAGCAAATCTTACATATGCTACCTCGTCCAGGTCCTTGAGCCTCGCCATAACCATTTCCCCGATTTCCTGGGTGGTTATCTCCCTCTTTAATGTATTGAGAATCTGTCCCTCTATCTCATCCACCATCTTTTCAAGGTCGTCAACCGACACGGGCCTTTTCTCGCACGCCCTCAGCAGACCGTTCAAAAGCTTCTGGCGGTCAAAGGACTGCCTGGTCTTGTCCTTCTTTATGACCATCAGCGGTACGCTCTCCACCTTTTCATAGGTCGTGAAGCGCCTGAGGCATCTGGAGCATTCCCTCCGCCTCCTGATTGCGGCGTTTTCATCCGTTGGCCTGGAGTCGATTACCTTGTCTTCCACAAAACCGCAGTACGGACATTTCATAAATTCCTCCCGACTGGAAAATGCCAGCCTGATTATCTTTAGCATAAGCACCTGACATATTTATCGGTCGAACCCGCCGCTGTGATTAGCAGAATATGCTTAAATTCCTCAGTCGAAGTATTTTCTCATGTATCTCTCGTCGAGATCTACAAGTATGATATCCTCGCCCACCTTTCTTATGCTGTCCCACGGTATGACGAATTCGTTGTCCTTGCCGAGTATGCCGAAAAGCTTGCCAACTCCCGGAAGAATGACAGCCTCCACCCTGCCGGTTTCGAGGTCTATCTCGACATCCGACACAAAGCCCAGCCTTCTGCCGTCCGATATGTTTATGACTTCTTTCTGCCTGAAATCCGAAGAACGGTTCATTTTACACCCACCCATATAAATATATGGCAGTTTGAAAAATGCTAGAACGGCATCTTTTCAATTGGGGACAGTTCTCCACTATTGAGCGTATCCTGCCGAAGCAGGCCGGACGGAATAATTATTAAGGGGGACAGTTCCTTACGAAATAGTGCTTATAATAGAGAACTGTCCCCCTTACTCCTTGGAGACAGTTCTCCGCTGAGAAGCCCTTTGACAAGGACTAAGCCTGGACTTTAATGTGAGGGGACAGTTCTCTGCTTCGAGCCTTATCACATGGGTCAAGCCTGGACTCAGGATAATTCAAAAGGGGACAGTTCTCCACTACAAAGCCTTTCTCACCGTAGAGAACTGTCCCCTATCCTTAAATATACTTTTTCATATGAAGCAGCGCGGTTTTTTCCAGCCTTGAGACCTGCGCCTGGGATATGCCTATCTCGTCGGCTACCTCCATCTGCGTCCGTCCTTCAAAGAAGCGAAGGTTCAGGATCAGCTTCTCCCTGTCGTTCAGCTTGCGCATCGCCTCTTTGAGCGATATCCCCTCCAGCCAGTTTTCATCATGGTTCTTTTCGTCGCTGACCTGATCCATGACATAAATCGCGTCCCCGCCGTCATGATAGACGGATTCAAACAGTGAAATGGGGTCCTGTATCGCGTCGAGCGCAAACACCACGTCCTCCTTCGGCAGCTGCAGCTCCTGGGCTATCTCGGCTATGGTCGGCTCCTTCGAGTTGCGGCTTGTAAGCCTTTCCTTGGCCTGCAGGGCCTTATAGGCTATATCCCTGAGAGAACGGCTGACTCTAATGGAGTTGTTGTCCCTCAAATATCTCCGTATTTCTCCTATAATCATCGGAACGGCATAAGTTGAAAACTTGACGTTCTGTGTTACGTCGAAATTGTCTATGGCCTTAATGAGGCCGATACAGCCGACCTGGAACAGGTCGTCGACATATTCGCCCCTGTTGTTGAACCTCTGTATTACACTCAGAACCAGTCTGAGATTTCCGTTTATGAATTCTTCGCGAGCGGAAGTGTCCCCCCGGTGCATTCTTTCGAAAAGGACCTTCTTTTGCTCATTGGTCAAAACCGGCAGTTTAGAAGTATTAACACCACATATCTCAACCTTGTTTATCAGCATTGAAAAACCTCCCGGCAACTCTTATAGTCAGTAACATTATTGCCATGGAGGTTGTTTTTATACTGAGGGAAAAAGTAAAATATTTTTCTCAAAGGCCTTGACAACAGGCGCATTCAGGTTTTTTTCGAGTCTCTCGCGGCTCTGTTTCCGGCTGCTAAAACGCACTCAGACTAGACGGTTTATCTCCTTTTTGAGCCTGCTTATTATGCGCTTTTCCAGCCTGGATATATATGACTGAGAGATACCCAGCATGTCGGCCACTTCCTTCTGCGTCTTTTCGATTCCGTTGGAAAGACCGAATCTCAGCTCCATTATACGCTTCTCCCTTATCGAAAGCTTTTTCATGGCGGTATTTAAAAGCTCCCTGTCCACCTCATCCTCTATGCTCCGGTGAATGATGTCGTTTTCCGTGCCCAATATATCCGACAGCAGCAGCTCGTTCCCGTCCCAGTCGATATTCAGTGGCTCGTCTATCGATATCTCGGTTTTTACCTTGTTGTTGCGTCTCAGGTACATTAGTATCTCATTTTCAATGCATCTTGAGGCATAGGTGGCAAGCTTTATATTCTTTGAGGGATTGAAGGTATTTATCGCCTTGATGAGCCCGATGGTGCCTATGGACACGAGGTCCTCTACACCGACGCCTGTATTCTCGAATTTGCGCGCGATATATACCACCAGCCTGAGGTTCCTTTCAATGAGGATGGACTTTACTCCATACTCCTTATCCTCAAGCTTCGAAAGCAGGTATACCTCTTCATCCACGCTCAAGGGCGGCGGCAGAGCCTCGCTGCCCCCTATATAATGTATGGGGTAGCTGCCTGAAACCTTGAGCCTTCTCAGCAGATTCAGATATTTGATGTGGAAAAACAACCTCAGTCTTCTTAAAATGTCCATCAACAATCTCCTTTCGATGTATATGTTCAAAAGCCTGTTTCAGGCATAAACATCCGCTATCCGCACGCAGTCAAAAAAGCTCCGGATTCAGCAGAGCCTTGTATTTCTCGTTTCTGGACAGAGCCCTGTTATAAATTCCGACAATGACGTCGCTTATACCCTTTTTGCGGTCGTCGCTGTCGATTTCGATATAATCCGGCCTGAAGCCGATCAGCATGCCATTCTCTTTTCCGAGGGAGGTGAAGGGGATCAATCTGAATCTCGAAAACCATGAGGTCCCGGATATCGTATCCGTTACCGCGTTGAGGTCGTTTTCGCCGTCTTTTTCAAATATGCCCCGTATCTCCGCCGGAAGGATATCTTTGATCGCATTGAATTCCACCACCACTACGGGCATATTTGTAAGGGGGTCAAACAATGAGTTTCCGGTGTCTACCAGAGCATAGAGGCCTATGCTTTTGCTGTCGAAGGAGATAAGCAGCTGTACCAGCAGCTTATCCTTGATGATCCTGCTTTGCAGGAGGTCCCTGAAAATCCTGAGTATTATCAGGGTAAGCGCCAGCGCAAGGAGTATCTCCGACCATTTCGTACCCAGCAGCGGCAGCGAGGTGATTATGACCCCGTTTCTGACAATACTGCCGCCGTTGTTAAAAAACAGCAGTGCAAAGCCTGCTCCGGCAAATATGAAGGTAACGGCATAAAACATTGCAAGAGTTTTAATGAAAGTCGAAATTCTGTCTATATAAAAAGTGATAGCCGTCATCGCAAGAGAAAGCAGGAATTTGGAAAACACCGTGGTGTATATTTTCATATCGGGCATGAGTATCATAAGCGCCAGGTACAGGGCTCCGGTCAGCGCGCCGAGGAAAAGGCGCAGGCTTGAAGTCCTGCTCTTTGAAATCCTTGCCGTCGCCATCAGGATCAAATAATTCACAACAATATTCTCAAGGACTATGATATCCAGATATATCTCCAAAGGTCTACCTCACAAATGCCTTCAAGACAGACAATCCCTTATTTTACATATATTCATATGCATGTACTTTTATGTATATTTGCCGTGATTAAATTATATTTTAACACTGTTGATTTTTGTGTCGGAAATCACTGTAGAAAAAGGAGAAGCGTCCGACAAAAAGCTGCCGGACGCGCCATAAAAAAAATGCCGGTGCATATCCGGCATTTGGGGGTTTATTTAAATCTGTTTTTTCTCAGGAAGGTCGGAATTTCCAGATCATCATCGGCTACTTCCGTCTGAGTGTGGCGTCTCACAACCGGTTCATTCTTGGCAACAGGCTTTTCGGGCGTCTTCTCCGGCTTTTTAAACACCGGTCCCTTCTCAAAGCCCGTCGCAATCACCGTGATGAGCATTTCGTCCTTAAGGTTTTCGTCTATGACGGCGCCGACAATGATGTTTGCATCGGGATCGGCAGATTTCTGGACCAGCTCGGCTGCGAGATTCACCTCGAACAGGCCAAGGTCCGGACCGCCGGTAATATTGAGAAGCACTCCCCTTGCCCCCTCGATGGAGGTTTCAAGCAGCGGGCTCTGTATCGCCTGTTTAGCTGCTTCTTCGGCTCTGCCCTCGCCTGCCGCCCTGCCTATGCCCATGTGTGCAAGGCCGGTATTGAGCATAATCGTCTTTACGTCCGCGAAATCGAGATTTATGAGGCCCGGAACGGCTATCAGGTCCGAAATACCCTGAACGCCCTGTCTCAGGA
>JAEZJL010000214.1 GCA_023415815.1 Bacillota bacterium
ACACGGGGCCTGACACAAGCGTTACACGGGCGCCTCTTTCGGCGGCTGCTCCGGCGACGGCGTAGCCCATTTTGCCCGATGAGCGGTTCGATAGGTACCGCACCGGGTCCAGAGGCTCCCTTGTGGGTCCGGCGGTCACAAGCACCCTGACGCCCTCCAGTCCTTCCTTCGGAGCCAGGAGCCTGCATATTTCCTCAGCAATAACCGGCGGCTCAGGCAGGCGGCCTTTCCCCGAGGAGCCCTCGGCCATCCTTCCTGTATCGGGCTCCATAAACAGGTAGCCCAGTTTTTTAAGTTTTTCTATGTTCTCCTGTACGATGGGATTTCCGTACATGTTGTGGTTCATTGCCGGAACAAAAAGAACCGGAGCCTTTGCAGCCATCACGGTGGTGGTGAGCATGTCGTCCGCTATGCCAGAGGCTATCTTTCCTATGATATTTGCCGTGGCAGGCGCAATGACTATCAGATCAGCCTTTTCGGCGAGTGAAATATGCTTTATGTCCCATTCGCCCGGCTCGTCGAACATATCGGTCACGACAGGCCTGTGGGTTATGGATCTGAAGGTGAGCGGAGTGACGAATTTGACTGCGTTTGCGGTCATTATCACATCGACCCCGATCCCGAGCTTGTTAAGCCTGCTGGCGACATCGACCACTTTGTATGAGGCAATACCCCCGCATACGCCCAGAACTACCGTTTTTCCCTTCAGCATCACTTCTCACCTGCCAATCGACCGTATATTTTTAGCTTTGCGTTTATAAAGGGTCAGAGATCAGAGCAGCCCAATCCTTCCCATCCTATGAAAAGAGACACACCTGAAGTGCAGATACCAGATAACAGAAACCAGATTATAGCCTTCTCAACTCAGCATCTAATTTCTATTCTCTGTTCTCTGAAATTTCGGAATGTCCCCCTGGTACGCTTTTATTTTATACCGCTCTTTGTCCGGATATATGTAATTTTATTTTCATTTATTTCGTTCAGCGCTATGGTAACCGGCTTCTCCGAGATACATTTGCTAAGCTTGTGCGCGCCGTCGGCAAGCTGTCTGGCTCTCTTCGCCGTGGCAACCACGAGTGTGTACCTGCTGTCTACCTTGCCCAGCAAAGAACTGAGTGGCGGATAAATCATCTATTCAACCTCCTAAATTTTATTCCTCGTCCAATTCCTCGTCTTCAACAACCTCGGAGTCCTTGACATTGAGCCTGTGGGCGACTGTCTCGGGCTGGACCGCCGAAAGTATTATATGGTCGCTGTCAGTGATGATGACGGCCCTGGTTCTTCTGCCATAAGTAGCGTCTATCAGCATTCCCCTGTCCCTGGCTTCCTGAATGATCCTCTTTATGGGGGCCGATTCTGGACTTACTATAGCAATCAGCCTGTTTGCAGAGACTATGTTGCCGAAGCCGATATTAATCAGTTTCATTTCTTACCTCCCGCTCATAATGATGGTGCCTGTATCTAAACGAAGTATTCCTCATTTGCTACTCAATATTCTGAATCTGTTCCCTGAGCTTTTCGATTTCGCTCTTTATTTCAACGACATTTCTGGTAATCGACAGGTCGTTGGCCTTGGAGCCTATTGTGTTGATTTCTCTGTTCATCTCCTGTATGAGGAAGTCCAGCTTCCTTCCCACGGGCTGCTGCAGCGAAAGCGTTTCACGCATCTGGCCAAGATGGCTGGCCAGCCTTACGGTCTCTTCGTCGATGCTGCACCTGTCCGCAAAAAGGGCGACCTCCATGGCCAGCCTGTTTTCATCAATCGCGTGCTGATCCAGAAGATCCTTTATCCTTGTCTCAAGCCTGGCCTTATAGTCCCTGACAACCTCCGGGGCGTGCTGCGTGATCTCCCTGAGTATGTTTTCAATGTAATCGAGCCTTGCCAGCAGATCGCTTTTCAGGCCTTCGCCCTCGCTCCCGCGCATTGCGACAAGCGATTCGAGGGCATTTCCCACCGCGATTTTCAGGATGGACCAAAGCTTTTCCCCGTCCTCCTCGGTTTGCTCCACCTTGAGGACATCGGGATATCTGGATATAAGGGAAACGGAGATATCGTCCTTCAGTCCGAACTTATCCCTCAATGCCATAACTGCCGAAATGTAGGTTTTTGCCAGAGCCTCGTCGAAAGAAACATATTTTGAGTCGTCGCCGGAATTATTATAGGTGACATATACGTCGATCTTGCCCCTGGAAACAGCCCTGCTCACCAGCTCGCGCACCCTGTCCTCCAGAAAGCCCACCTGCCTGGGAAGCTTGATAAATACGTCCGAATATCTGTGGTTTACTGTCTTTATCTCGACCACAAACTCCCTGTTATCCAGCTGGAAGTCCCCGCGGCCAAACCCGGTCATGCTTCTTACCATAAAAAAACATCATCCTGCTTTCACTTATATGACACAAAAAAAATGCCTGATCATTCCCTTTTGCATCCAATTGGTATTATAACATAAATATAAACAAATAAAAGGCTGATTTGATTTTTTTTACGAATTTTTATTATTTATTAAAGTATCTCTCGTGTTTGCTCCGGATTGCGTTACTCCTCCTGCCGTTACATTTTTTATTGCCTCCATTACCCTGGAT
>JAEZJL010000263.1 GCA_023415815.1 Bacillota bacterium
CTACAAGATGGTCGACACCTGCGCCGCGGAATTCGAGGCGGTCACGCCGTATTATTACTCTACCTATGACAGATTTTCCGAAGTAAAGGAATCGGACAGGAAAAAGGTTCTGGTCATCGGCTCGGGGCCGATAAGAATCGGCCAGGGGATAGAATTCGACTACTGCTCGGTGCATTCGGTATGGGCGCTCAGGGACGAAGGCTATGAGACCATCATAGCGAACAACAACCCCGAGACGGTAAGCACCGATTTCGATACCTCGGACAGGCTCTATTTCGAGCCGCTCACGGCGGAGGATGTCGAAAACATCGTTGAAACTGAAAAGCCCATCGGCGCTATCGTGCAGTTCGGCGGACAGACGGCCATAAAGCTGACAAAGGCCCTGAGCGATATGGGAGTCAGGATATTCGGGACCGCGGCAAAGGATGTGGACGCGGCCGAGGACAGGGAGAAATTCGACCGGATCCTTGAGGAATGCGGTATACCGAGGCCGAAGGGCAGGACCGTATTCACCCTGGAGCAGGCGCTTGAGGCGGCCAACGAGCTGATGTACCCGGTGCTTGTCAGGCCCTCGTACGTGCTCGGGGGACAGGGCATGGAGATAGCATACAGCGACAGGGACGTCGCGGAATTCATGGAAATCATAAACCGGGTCAAGCAGGAGCACCCAATACTCATCGATAAATACCTGATGGGCAAGGAGATAGAGGTGGACGCCATCTGCGACGGGGAGGACATACTCATACCCGGCATAATGGAGCACCTCGAGCGGGCCGGAGTACATTCGGGCGACAGTATATCCGTCTACCCGGCGAGGACGCTGGAAGCAGGCGTGAAGGAGACAATCGTCGATTACTCGCGCAGGCTGGCCAGGGCGTTGAACGTTATCGGCATGATAAATATACAATATGTGCTTTATAACCATGAGCTCTATGTGATCGAGGTAAACCCGCGTTCCAGCAGGACCGTGCCGTATATAAGCAAGGTTACGGGAATACCGATGGTTAATATCGCGACAAAATTGATGATGGGGAAAAAGCTGAGCGATTTCGGCTTCGGAACGGGGCTTTACAGGGAATCGGAGTATATATCCGTCAAGGTGCCGGTATTCTCCTTCGAAAAGCTTCATGACGTGGATACCAGCCTGGGGCCTGAGATGAAGTCCACCGGCGAGGTGCTCGGGATCGGCAAATCCTTTTACGAAGCGCTTTACAAGGGTATCGTCGCATCCGGCATAAAGCTTCCGGGCAGCGGCGGCGGCATATTGATGACCGTGAGGGATACCGACAAGACAGAGCTTATGGGGATAGCCGAGGAATTCGAGAAGCTGGGCTTCGGGCTCTGGGCCACGGGCAAGACCGCAAACATGCTGAACATGCACGGCATTGCCACAAACGCCGTAAAAAAGATAGAAGAGGGCTCGCCGAACATCCTGGACCTGATACAGTCCGGAAGGATAAGCCTGGTGATAAACACGCCAACCAAAGGAAGGCAGCCTCAGAGGGACGGCTTTAAAATAAGGCGCAAGGCGGTCGAGATGTCGATCCCCTGCCTGACCTCGCTCGACACCGCCAGGGCGGTGATAAGCTGCATAAAGCTCGCCAATATGGAGAGGGAGCTGGATGTGATAAATCTGAGCGATATGAACAAGGCGTGAAAAAGGTGCGGTGACACATCTCTGCAGGGAGTATGTCTTTGTAGTATGAGATATGTCACGCGTTTGAATAAGAGGGAGGTGCGGGATGTCACAGGTTTCGGAAAACAGGTTGTTGTCGGTGGAGGAGCTTGCGGAGGGGATATATAAAATGACCCTGGAGTCGGAGTATATTGCGCGGGAGGCTCTTCCGGGGCAGTTTGTAAATGTCCGCTGCGACGGAGGGAGCGGCGCCCTTCTCAGAAGGCCGATAAGCATACGCGGCGTAGACAGGGCGGAGGGCAGCTATGATATAGTGTTTCAGGTAAAGGGCGCGGGGACCGGACTGCTCGCCGCGAAACGGCCGGGCGATATAATCGACGTCATGGGTCCGCTCGGGAAGCCCTTTGATATGGAGCCCAGATACGGAAGGATAGCGGTCGTTGGAGGAGGCATAGGCATATTCCCGCTGCTTTTCCTGCTCCGGGACAGCAGGGCCGTGGTAAAACGCTCCTATCTTGGCTTCAGGAGCAGGGAGCTCATTGTGCTGAGGGACGAATTTGCAGAGGCGTCAAGCAGCCTGAATATAGCTACCGACGACGGCAGCGAGGGCTTCGGCGGGCCCGTGACGGGACCGTTTGAAAGGGATCTTGCAGCCTCCCCGTTTGATCTGGTATATGCATGCGGGCCTTTACCCATGCTCAAAAGCGTTTCGGAAATCTCGGCAAAATACGGCGCGCCCTGCCAGGTTTCGCTCGAGCAGAGGATGGGCTGCGGTTTCGGCGCGTGCCTGGTATGCGCCTGCGGTATAAAAAAGGGAGACGGGCTGGAATACAGGCATGTCTGCAAGGACGGACCGGTATTCTGGAGCAGCGACGTTGTCTTTTGAAGGACTATAAAGCGTAAACGGAGGATAAAGTGAAAAACATTGATTTGAGCGTCGATATAGGAGGTCTGAAGCTGAAGAATCCCGTGATTGCCGCTTCCGGTACCTTCGGCTTCGGCAGGGAGCATGCCGTTTACATGGATTTGAACAGGCTGGGCGGAATATCCGTCAAAGGCCTGACCTTGAAGCCCAGACAGGGAAACAAGCCGCCGAGGATTGCGGAAACGCCCTCGGGCATCCTCAACAGCGTGGGTCTGCAGAATCCGGGCGTACACGCCTTCATCAGGGATGAAATCCCTTTCCTGAGGCGGTATGACACCGCGATAATAGCCAATGCCGCAGGCAACAGCGTCGAGGAATACTGCGAAATAGTGGAAATCCTCTCCTGCGCGGATATAGACGCCATAGAGCTGAACCTTTCCTGCCCGAATGTAAAATCCGGCTGCGCTTTTGGCACCACTGCGACCGGCGTTTCGGCGGTTACCTCCAAGGTTCGCCCTTTATGCAGGAAGCCGCTGATCATCAAGCTGACTCCGAATGTTTCCGATATACGGGAAACCGCCCTGGCCGCCGAGGAAGCCGGCGCTGACGCCGTTTCGCTTATTAATACCATCCTCGGCATGGCGATCGACATAAATACAAGGAGGCCCGTCCTTGCCAACAATACGGGAGGACTTTCGGGGCCCGCGATAAAGCCGGTCGCCGTGAGAATGACGTATGAGGCGGCGGGCGTTTTAAAAATCCCCGTGATAGGCATGGGAGGCATATCAAACGGCGGTGACGCCGTAGAATTCCTGCTTGCGGGGGCCTCGGCCGTAATGGTCGGCACTGCCGGGCTCGTAGAGCCCGATGCTTGCGTCAGGGTATTGGAAGGTATAGAATCCTATATGAGTAAGAATAATTATTGTTGTATGGATGATATAAGGGGCAGGCTTGAATTGAATTAATGAGAATTAGGGACTGCGGGATTTGCGCCTGGGCAGGGCGAACGGAGGTTGCTGCTGATATGAAAACGAGATTGATAATCGTAAGACACGCCGAAGCGGAAGGAAATTCAAAGAGGCATTTCCAGGGCTGGACGGACGGCAAGCTGACGGAAAAGGGACATATACAGGCAAAAAGAGTTGCTGAAAGGCTCAGGGATACGGATATCGACGTGCTGTATTCCAGCAGCCTCTCAAGGACCCTTCAAACCGCCTCCTACATATCCGGGGTAAAGAAGCTGCCGGTCATCAGGACGGACAGGCTGAAGGAAATCAACGGCGGGGACTGGGAAGACGTCCGGTGGGACCAGCTGCCCGAAAGATGGCCGGAGCATTACGACACCTGGGAAAACAGGCCGCATCTGCATGAAATGCCGAACGGCGAAACCATGGAGGAATTCCAGCTTCGCCTTATTGAAGAAATAAAGCATATAATAGACGATAACACAGGAAAGAACATCTGCATCGTAACCCACGGAACTGCCATAAAGGCGCTGATGTGCCACTTCAGAGCCTGCAGCCTGGCGGAGATGTACAATATCGAGTGGTGCGACAACACCGCGGTCACTGTTATTGATTACGAAAACGGAGATTTCAGTATCGTTCTGGAGAGCGACTCGTCTCATCTTGACCGTGAGCTCAGCACCGTATGGAATCAGGAATGGTGGGAGGAGAACAGGAAGATCATAGCCGGAAGGGGTGACGGCGCCTCGCCGGAAAGCAGGCTGATCAGCTGGCTGTTCGAGACGAAGGCGGTGCGGGTATGCCCCGAAAACAAGCCCTTCTGGTATACCTCCGGTACAATAGGCCCGTATTATATAAACACGCATTTTCTGTACGGCTCGGAAGCAAAGGCCAACGAACTGCTTTCTTTCATAGACTCGGCGAGGGAGGACAAGCTCGCATGCCCCGAAAGGCTCCTGGAGCCTATAGAGGAGAATTACAGGACTGATGCGGTTTATAAGGGCCTTATCGATGAAATGCTCACCTACCTTAAGGCTGCAATCGATCTCGAAAACGTCGGGTATATTTCGGGCGGAGAACGGCGCGACTGGTTTTTTTCACTGATCATAGCCCAAATACTGGACAAGCCGCATATAACGATTTATAAGGACATGTCCGCGGTAGTGACCGAAAACGGCAGGACCAAAGCGGCGGAGGACTTAAAGGGCGGACGGGTGCTGCACATAGCCGACCTTATCACCGAGGCCTCAAGCTACGAGCGCGCCTGGATACCCGCCATAAAGAAGCTGTCGGGCGAAATGAAATACAGCCTTGTGGTGGTGGACAGGAAGCAGGGGGGTGGAGAGCTTCTGGACGGCTTCGGCGTCAAGTCCCTTTCCATGGTGGCCATAGACGCGGATTTCTTTAAAAGGGCTCTTGATCTCGGACTTATCGGCGCAGGACAATATGAAATGCTGCTGGATTATACAAAAAACCCAAGGGAGGCGATGAAGAGCTTTCTTGAAAAGCATCCCGAATTCATTGAAAATTCGCTCGCTTCGGACGAAAAAACCCGCGAAAGGGCAAAGCTTTGCCTAGAAAAAAGGATTTATTAAACAATGGATTTATGATATTATACATTCGTATAATATTGTCTTTTACAGGGAGATGCTGCATTGATTATTGTGGGTTTAGGGGGCTCTGCAGGATCATTAGAGGCTTTCGGGCAGTTTTTTTCCAGTGTACCGGATAACAGCGGAATGGCTTTTGTACTGATACAGCATATCGACCCGGAATATAACGGAATATTGGTCGAAATAATACAAAGATTTACAGGTATGAGGGTATTACAAATTGAAGACGGGATTGAAGTAGAGCCGGATTTTGTATATGTTATTCCACCCGGAAGATACGTGTCCGTTTCCAGGAATCGTTTGAAGCTGTCAAAGCCTTCAAAGAGTAAAAGTATACGGATGCCAATCGATTATTTTTTTAAAAGTCTGGCAAATAACAATCCGGACAAGAGCGCATGTATTATTTTTTCTGGAATGGGTACTGATGGGACACTCGGCTTAAAGGAAATTAAAAAAAACCTTGGGCTGGTAATGGCTCAGGAGCCTTCGACCTGCAAGCATGAGAGCATGCCGTTAAGCGCAGTCGAAACAGGGCTTGTGGATTTTATTGCCGCGCCCGAAAAGCTTTATCCCTTGCTTAATGAATATGTAAATTTCTCTCCTGAGGATTTTAACAAAAAAAATAACGAAATGCTGAAAGACCCCGAATTATTAAAAAGGATTCATGTGCTTCTTAAGGAACAAACCGGAAACGATTTCTCCCTGTACAAGCAGAGTACGTTTTACAGGCGTATAGAGCGGCGCATGAACATACATCAGTTCAATAAGGTCACCGATTATGTCGATATGCTTGCCCGGAACTCGCAGGAGCTTGATTTGCTCTTTAAGGAATTATTGATCGGCGTGACCAGCTTTTTCAGGGATCAGAAGGTTTTTAAGACCTTGAAGGAAAATACGCTTCCGCAGCTGATGAAAAGCAAAGGCGACGAGCGTTTTCTGCGCATATGGATTCCAGGGTGCTCGACCGGCGAAGAGGTTTACTCCATAGCCATATTGATATTTGAATGCCTGAGTAAATTGGAGCTTAACGGCAGTTTTAAAATACAGATATTTGCGACCGACATAAATGAAAATGCCGTCAATTTCGCGCGTCAGGGCATATACCCGTCAAACATATCGGCTGACGTGTCCGCCGAACGGCTTGAGCTTTTCTTTACGAAAATTGACGGCAACCACTACCAGATAAAAAATTTCATACGGGAAAACATAATTTTTGCTGTTCAGAATATCATATCAGACCCGCCCTTTACCAAGCTCGACATACTCTGCTGCAGGAACCTGTTCATATACTTCCTGCCGGAACTGCAGAAAAACCTGCTTCCGATGCTGTATTACAGCCTTAAGCCGAACGGGATACTGATACTTGGCACTTCCGAGACGATCGGCAGCTTCAACGACCTGTTTTCGGCTCTGGACAGCCGGTGGAAGATTTTCAAGCGCTTGAATTCGCTTGATTACCCCGCTTTTAACATAGCGAACTATTCCGCCGTTTTCCCGGGACGCCAGGCAAGCCTGCCTCGCCTGCTGGATCAGCATACCGATTCGGCCATCGAGGCCGTGATTCAGCGTATACTTCTCGAAAAGTATGCTCCTGCGACGGTAATCATAAATCACAAGGGCGACATCATCTATTTGAAAGGCCGTACGGGCAAGTATATGGAGCCTCCCCAGGGGAAGGCCAACATGAATATCTTTGCCATGGTCAAGGACGGCCTGAGACAGTTCATGGACATAGCGGTCAATAAGGTGATCGCCACCGGCAAGGAAGCTGTTGTCAGCGATTTGAAGGTCACCTCCGACAACGGCTACTACAACGTCGACCTGGTGCTCAAGCCGCTGAACGAGCCGGAAAAGCTCAAAGGCTTGATCATGGTGATATTCGAGGACAAGGCGCCGTCCTTCCGGACCGACCTGTTCAGCATGGCGGAAATAAACTCCGAAGGCCAGACAGAGGTTTCCAACAATTTCGAAGTGCAGGTGAAATACCTGAGAGAGCAGCTGCAGAGCACATTGAGCGAAATGGCGGCTTCACAGGAGAATTCCAGACTTGTGATAGAAGAGCTGCAGTCAACGAACGAGGAGATGCAAAGCACGAACGAAGAGCTTACTACCTCCAAGGAGGAGCTTCAGTCGCTCAACGAGGAGCTGATGGTGGTAAATTCGGAGCTGCAGGTCAAAAATGAAGAGCTGGTGCGTCTTGACGACGACGTAAGGAATCTTTTGAACAGCACGGATCTGGGTATTCTGTTCCTCGACAGCAATCTGGTGATCAAGCGTTTTACAAAAACCACTACTAAAATCTTCAATCTGATTCCAAATGACGTGAACCGCCGTATAACGGATATCACAATGAAGATAGAATACAAATCGCTCGAAGAGGATATATACAACGTACTGGAAACTCTGATACCGAAGGACAGGCAGGTTCAGACCAGGAACAGCGAATGGTACAATATCCGTATCCTGCCTTACAAAACAAACAGCAATATAATTGACGGGGCCATAATTACCATCACGGATATAACTCTGATCAAGGAAATGGAATTGACGAGCATAACGTCGCAGTTCTTTGCCGAAAGTATTATATCGACAATGAGGGAATCGCTGCTGCTAATGGACTCCGAGCTTAAGGTCATAATAGCGAATAAATCCTTTTACAGCACCTTCATGGCCTCTCCTTCCGAAGTCGAGGGACAGTATGTATATAATCTCGGCGGCATACAGTGGGGCATTCCGGGCTTAAAGCCCCTGTTCGAGGATTCGCTTAAGAAAAGCACATTTATTAACGACTATATCATTGAATATGAATGCCCGACGGCGGGCTATAAAAAGCTTCATATTAACGCCAGAAAATTCAGTCTTGCATCGAAGAATTCCAATTTTATTCTCCTGGCTATCGAGGACATAACCGATCACATAAAAACGACATAATAATTAACGGGGAGAAAGAATATGGATAAGGGGACCGGATACACCCAGGAGATGAACATTCTTCATCAAAGGGCAGAAAAAAAACTGAAAAAAAACCAGCCCGCAACCAGCGCAGAGTCCATGGAAGATAATGCAAAATATCTGATTCACGAGCTGCAGGTCAACCAGATCGAGCTTGAGCTTCAAAATGAGGAGCTGAAAGCCGCTAACACGAAGGCAAACCATTTATTGAATAAATATACCGACCTGTATAATTTCGCGCCCTCGGGCTATTTTACGCTGGACAGGAACGGCAAGATACTGGAGGCAAATCTGTCGGGAGCCATTCTTTTAGGTATACAGGGCAGTCCCGTCAACATCCGCTTCCAGACCTTTATATTGGTGGAATATATCGCCGTTTTCAATTCCTTCCTCAACAGTATTTTAAAAACAGGGGAAAAACAAATGTGCGAAATACAGCTTGCCAATAATGACGCAAGCCCGATATTTGTAAAAACAGAGGGCACCATCTCGCGCGGGAACGAGGGCGGCGGCAAGCAAATACTCATTTCGGTAATGGATATCACCGAGCATAAGCAAATAAAGGAATACAAGGAAAATGCCGAGAAGAGCCTGCAATTATTGAACGAAACACTGGAAAACGATAAAATCAAGACGGAATTTTTCGCAAATATTTCGCATGAGCTGCGCACGCCCCTAAATGTGATCCTGTCGACGCTGCAATTGGTTGAAATGCTGAAAAAGAAGAATTATCCGACCGAAAGCAAGCTCAACCTGGACAAGCATATCGGAGTTATAAAGCAAAACTGCTTCAGACTTCTGCGGCTGATCAACAACCTGATTGACGTAACCCGGATAGATTCGGGCTTTTACAGCGTAAACCTCCGGAATTACGATATAATAGCCATTATCAAGGATGTCACCATGTCGGTGGCCCAGTTTATAGAGAGCAAAGGGATAACTCTGCAATTGAGCTCAAACGTCGAATCCAGAATCATTGCGTGCGACCCCGACAAAATCGAGAGGGTCGTTTTGAACATACTGTCCAACGCCGTTAAATTTACCAAGCAGGGCGGAGTCATAGCAGTAAATATAGCCGACGCGGAGGATCATATATTGGTATCGTTCAGGGACACCGGTATCGGTATCCCCGAGGACAAGCTTGAAGAAATTTTTTACAGGTTCAGGCAGATCGATAAATCCCTGACGAGGGAATACGAGGGCAGCGGCATCGGCCTGAATCTCGTAAAATCCATCGTTCAGATGCTCGGAGGGTGCATAACGGTGAAAAGCAAATTCGGGCTGGGGAGCGAGTTTTTACTGAAGCTGCCGGCCATGGCCCTGACGGATGACGAATGCGCGGCCCGCAGTATGTTCGCCGATGAAAAGCAGAGCCGTATAGAGAGGATCAACATAGAGTTTTCGGATATTTACTGAATATTTGAAAGTTTATGCTATAATTATAAATTATATAAATCGCAAAAACGATTTTAAAAGGGAACAATATCAAAAAAATCATATAGGTTTGAGGGATGCATTAAATTGAACGCAGCTGGTGAAACAAGAAAGCAAATACGGGTCCCGCATGAGGAAATGCTTATTCAGCGTCAATATATGGAGCAGGTAAAGGAGATAAGCTACGAATACGAATTGAAAGCCCGGAGCAAAAAAAAGTTTTTTCTGCAGACCTTCGGCTGCCAGATGAATGAAAACGATTCCGAAAGGCTCTCCGGAATGCTGGCGGAAATGGGATACATCCAGACCGGCAGTCAGGAGGAGGGCGAGCTTATCATCTATAACACCTGCTGTGTCAGGGAAAATGCCGAGCTCAAGGTGTACGGCCATCTAGGCGCTTTGAAGAAGCTGAAGCAGCTCAGGCCAGGCCTGGTGATAGCCGTATGCGGCTGTATGATGCAGCAGCCCGAGGTTGTGGAGCACATCCGGAAAAAATACCGCCATGTCGATCTCGTATTCGGCACCCATAATCTGCACAGGTTTCCGGAGCTTCTCCACAAGGCCCTGGAATCCGGAGAAAGCATTATCGATGTTTCGGAGTCCCCGGGGCAGATTGCCGAAGGCGTCCCCATAGTGCGCAAGGAAGGCGTCAAGGCGTGGGTTACCATAATGTACGGCTGCAACAACTTCTGCTCGTATTGCATCGTACCCTATGTCAGGGGGCGCGAAAGAAGCAGGGCGATCCGGGATATTGTGGATGAGGCCGCGCTGCTCGCGGGACAGGGCTTCAGGGAAATCACGCTGCTCGGGCAGAATGTAAATTCCTACGGTAAGGATCTTGAAAACGGCGAAAGCTTCGCAAAGCTCCTGAGAAGGCTGAACGGGCTTGAAGGGCTCGAGCGCATCCGCTTCATGACCTCTCACCCGAAGGATCTATCGGATGAATTGATCGGGGCCATGAGGGACTGCAAAAAGGTCTGCCGGCATCTTCATTTGCCGATACAATCCGGAAGCAGCAGGATATTGCAAAAAATGAACAGGATATACGACAGGGAGCATTATCTGGAGCTTGTGGGAAAGCTCCGGGAAAGCGTCCCCGGCATATCCCTGACCACCGATATCATCGTGGGCTTCCCCGGAGAGACGGAGGAGGATTTCGAGCAGACGCTCGACATACTTGAGCGGGTGCGGTTTGATTTTGCCTATACCTTCCTGTATTCCAAGCGGACCGGCACGCCCGCGGCCAAAAGCGCGGAGCAGATCGACGACGATATAAAGAAGCAAAGGTTCGGAAGGCTCATAGACGTGCAGAACCGGATAAGCAAGGAAATCAACGACAGGCTTCTCGGCAGTACGGCTGAGGTGCTTGTGGAAGGCCCGAGCAGGGACAGCATCAGCACCTGCACGGGAAGGACGTCCACGAACAAGATCGTCAATTTCCCGGGGAGCCGGGAGCTGGCGGGGAGGCTTTTGAATATCAGGATAGACAGGGTGCAGACGTGGTCGCTGGAGGGGGAGATCGTCGGGAGCGCGGACTGATAAAGAGCCTGCGGCAAACCGCGGTCCGGTACTCCGGGAAACCGGCTGCCATACGTAAAATAACGGCGGATAGAAAGGGAGAATATTATGGATATATTGGACAGAGCAAGGGAATTGGGACATATGATTGCGGAATCGGCGGAAATGCTCAGGCTGAAAAAGAGCGAGGCTGCGCTCGAATCGGATGAGCACGCAAGAGAGCTTATGAAGGAGTATAAGCAGCTTCAGATAGAGCTTGTAAAGGCGTCGCGCGGAAAAAGGCCCGAAGAAGAGCTTGAGACGGTAAAAGAGCGGCTGATTGAAAAACAGCGCGATCTCAACGAATACGGCACGACAAATGAATACCTTGAGGCCAAGTCCGCCTTTGACAGGCTGATGGAAAATATAAACAACGTGATCACCTTCGCCGTCACGGGCGAGGAGTGCTCGCCGTCCAAATGCGGCTCCTGCAAAGGCTGCGGCTGAGACGCAGGGCATCCTGGGCCGGCGGTGTCCGGCGGACAAGCCTTTTATTTTTATTGATCTGATTTGAAAAGATAAATGTGAGGTCTGACGATGGCAAATGTTACTCCCATGATGCAGCAGTATCTGGATACGAAGGAGCAGTATAAGGATTGCATCCTCTTTTTCAGGCTCGGAGATTTCTACGAGATGTTTTTCACCGATGCGGAAACTGCTTCAAAGGAGCTTGAAATAACGCTTACAGGCCGCGACTGCGGGCTGGCCGAGAGGGCGCCCATGTGCGGCATACCCTTTCACGCCGCGGACAGCTATATATCCAGGCTCATCTCCAAGGGCTACAAGGTGGCGGTATGCGAGCAGGTCGAGGACCCCGCGCTTGCAAAGGGGATCGTCCGGAGGGAGGTCATCCGCGTCGTCACTCCGGGTACCGTGACGGACGCTTCAATGCTGGACGACAGAAAAAACAACTACCTCATGTCCATATACAAAAGCGGCTATTATTACGGCGTTGCGATCGTCGACGTATCCACCGGAGATTTTTCAGCCACGTCCATCACCTGGGGAAATACCTTTGGCAAGCTATTCGACGAGATAGCCCGATACTCTCCCTCCGAAATCATCGCAAATTCGGAATTCCTCAACGACCCGGCGAGCTGCGGGCCTGTCAGGAAACGCTTCAATTCGTACATATCAGGCCTTGACGACCAGTATTACGCCGATGAAGCCTCCTATGCCAGGTTCAACTTGAAATTCGGAGCCGACAGGGCTGGGGCCGGGGGCTATGAGCTTTCAGTAAACGCCGCGGGCGCGCTCCTCGAATACCTTGAACAGACACAAAAGGTGAATCTTGAGCATATAAACAGCATCAAGCTATACAAATCCGAGGAATTCATGCTGCTGGACATTTCCACCCGGCGGAACCTTGAGCTGACCGAAACCATGCGCGAAAAGTCGAAGAAGGGCACCCTGCTCTGGGTGCTGGACAGGACAATGACCTCCATGGGCGGCAGGACCCTCCGAAGATGGGTGGAGCAGCCGCTGCTGAACCTGGGGGATATCGACGAAAGGCTGGAGGCCGTCGGGGAATTCAAAGAAAAATTCATGGTGCGAATGGAAATACGCGAGCTTCTGAAACGCGTCTACGACATCGAAAGGCTCATGGGCAAGATCATCCTTGGCACGGCAAACTGCAGGGATCTGATAGCCCTGAAAAATTCCATAGGCCAGGTGCCGTATTTGAAGGAAATACTGTCGGGCTGCTCGTCCGGAATGATTCTCAAAAACAACGGGAGAGCCGACGCTCTCGAAGATATATACGGACTGATAGAAAGCTCCATTATCGATGACCCGCCCCTTTCCGTCAAGGAGGGCATGATTATAAAAGCAGGGTACGATGCCGAGGTGGACAGGCTCAGGAGGGCCTCAACCGAGGGAAAGGACTGGGTTGCCGCGCTTGAGGCGTCCGAAAGGGAAAAGACCGGGATACGGAATCTGAAGGTCGGCTTCAACAAGGTATTCGGTTACTATATTGAGGTGACGAAGTCCTATTTTCACCTCGTGCCCGAAGGCTATATACGCAAGCAGACGCTGGCGAACTGCGAGCGCTTCATCACCCAGGAGCTCAAGGAAATGGAGGGCGCCATCCTGGGAGCCGAGGAAAAGGTCGTTGAGCTTGAATACAATTTATTCTGCGACATAAAGTCCAGGATTTCGGGCGAGGTCAAGCGCATCAAGGAAACTGCGGCCAGCCTTTCGGAGCTTGATACGCTCTGCTCCCTGGCGGAGGTGGCGGACAGGGAGCGTTACTGCAAACCGGAGGTGACCCTGGAGGGCGTCATGGATATCAGGGAGGGCAGGCATCCGGTGGTTGAAAAAATGCTCGAGCAGGGGGCCTTCGTACCGAACGACACTTTGCTGGACATTGATGAAAACAGGCTTTCCATCATCACAGGACCGAATATGGCCGGAAAATCCACCTATATGCGCCAGGTCGCGCTCATCGTGCTGATGGCTCAGATAGGCAGCTTTGTGCCTGCGGCGGCCGCGAAAATAGGAATCACGGACAGGATATTTACCAGAGTCGGAGCCTCCGACGACCTTTCTGCGGGGCAGAGCACCTTTATGGTGGAAATGTCCGAGGTGGCAAACATATTGCTGAACGCAACCTCCAGGAGCCTTCTGATACTGGACGAAATAGGGCGCGGGACAAGCACGTACGACGGGCTGAGCATTGCCTGGGCAGTGATCGAATACGTCAGCGACAGGGAAAAGGTGGGCAGCAGGACACTCTTTGCGACGCATTACCATGAGCTGACCGAGCTGGAAGGCAAGCTTACCGGTATAAAAAATTACTGCATTTCAGTCAAGGAAAAGGGCGAGGATATCATCTTTTTGAGGAAGATAATACGCGGAGGCGCGGACGGCAGCTACGGCATACAGGTCGCAAGGCTCGCCGGAGTCCCCCAGCCCGTGATCGAAAGGGCCAAAGAGCTTTTGAAGGAGCTTGAGGACGCGGACATCAGCAAGAAGGAAACCAGGCTGCGCCGGAACAGAATGCCAATCGAGGGCCAGCTTGACCTGTTTTCCATAAACGCCGCCGCAAAGGTGCGCTCCGAGGCGCTTGAGGAGCTTAAGGCCATCGACGTCTCAACGCTGACGCCGCTGGACGCGTTGAATGTGCTGTACAGGCTTCAGCAGAAAGCGAGGAAGGGCTAGCCATGGGTAACATTATCATCCTGGACGAGAATACGGCCAATAAAATAGCGGCCGGCGAGGTCATTGAAAGACCGGCCTCGGTTATAAAGGAGCTGATCGAGAATTCCATAGACGCCGGCGCAGGCAGCATTTCCGTCGAAATAAAAAACGGCGGCGTCTCATTTATAAAGGTTTCGGACAACGGCTGCGGCATTGCCTCGGACGACGTTGAAATAGCCTTTGAAAGGCATTCGACAAGCAAGATCCGCAGCGCTGACGACCTTGACACCATATCGAGCATGGGCTTCAGGGGAGAGGCGCTGGCGAGCATAGCGGCGGTGTCCTCGGTACAGCTTGTGACGAGGACTCCAAATAGCGATCAGGGGAGCAGGATCAATATAACAGGGGGTAAGGTGCTTGAGGTAAAGCCGACAGGATGTCCTGCCGGTACGGCAATAACGATAAGGGATTTGTTTTTCAATACACCGGCAAGGTTTAAATTCCTTAAAAAGGACACGACAGAGGCCGGATATGTTTCGGATATAATCAGCAGGATTGCGCTGGGACATCCGCACATTTCCTTCAAGCTGACGGCAAACGGGGCGGTAGTCCTTCATACGCCCGGCAACAGCGACCAGCTGAGCGCGATCTTCAGCATATACGGCAGGGAGGTTTCAAAGGCGGTCAACACAGTCGATTACGACGACGGCAGGTTCAGGATCACAGGCTTTGCAGGCAGGCCGGAGATAGCCAGGTCGAGCAGGACCTCCCAATCGGTATACATAAACAGGCGCTTTATAAAGAGCAAAACCGTCTCCTCGGCTATAGACGAGGCCTATAATACCTTCCTTATGAAGAACAAGCACGCCTTTGTAGTGTTGAATATCGCACTGAACCCAGTGCTTGTAGACGTCAATGTCCATCCCTCCAAGATGGAGGTCAAATTCTCAAACGAACAGGATCTATTTAAGGCCGTTTATAATGCGCTTTCAAATTCCCTCCTGCAGCAGTCGGATATAAGAACAGTACAAACAGAGCCAAAAGACAGAGGCCTTTTCAAAATAACTGCGGAAAAGCCGTATGTTAAGAATGAATATAAACAGCTCGATATCGAAACAACAGCGAAGGAAGCCGCAGCTTATACACCTCAGGCAAAAGAACCGGGACGGGAAGGATACGGCTTTTATGCAAGGGCGGAAAGGTCAGGACCGACGGCATATTCCGGACCGGCGCCATACTCCGAACCGGTGGAATACTCCGTGCGGCCTGCGACCGTTTCCGAGGCCGAAGCCGTATATATGCCGCACGCATCGCCCGTACCGCAGTGCACGCCGTCACAGCAGGCTAAAAACAACCTTCGCGAAGCCCGGATCATCGGACAGGTATTTTCCACATACATTCTGCTCCAGCAGGGGGAGGACTTTATTCTCATCGATCAGCATGCCGCTCACGAGAGAATTATGTATGAAGAATTGAAGGCACGCTATGAAAATAACGAGCCGATGCCGCAGTACCTTATTTCGCCCGTGTCCGTGGAGCTGACATATCAGGAGTTTGAATACCTGGAGGAGCATTCCGCCTTTTTCGCCTCGCTGGGTTTTCAATACAATGGCTTCGGGACAAATTCCGTCATTCTCCGCGCCGTACCCACGGGAAGAGAGACGGACAACGTCAGAGAGCTTTTTCTTGAGGTGCTTGACTATCTCATGAAAAACGGCAGAAGCAAGAGCGCCATGCCAGCCGACGAGACGCTTTTCATGATGGCCTGCAAGGCCGCCGTCAAAGCCAACCGCTCTCTTGAGATTCCTGAGATACGCAGCCTGCTGGAAAGCCTGTCCAGGGTTGAGAACCCTTATACCTGCCCGCACGGAAGGCCATCCGCAGTAAAGCTGAGGAAATATGACCTTGAAAAAATGTTCAAGCGTATTGTATAAAACACTTTTCACTGGGTACAATTGGTAATTGAAAGGGGGTTGCTCACGGTTTGATGGAGCCTGTTATCATAATCGTGGGGCCTACCGCGTCAGGCAAAACCGAGCTTGCGGTAAGGCTTGCAGGAAGAGTGAACGGCGAGGTAATCTCGGCCGACTCCATGCAGGTATACAAGTACATGGATATAGGGACAGCCAAGCCCGGCGCGGCCGAGATGTCCGGTATAAGGCATCACCTCATCGACGAGGTGCCGCCGGATGCGGAATTCAGCGTAGCCCGATTCCGGGAGCTGGCGCTTAAATACATTTCCGACATACTGGGCAGGGGCAGGCAGCCGGTCGTTGCGGGGGGGACAGGCTTATAC
>JAEZJL010000215.1 GCA_023415815.1 Bacillota bacterium
TGATCGAGCGCTTCCTTCCGGCCCTTTGCCGCTTCTATGAAAATATTCAGATTTTCCTTGACCTTGGACTGTCCGATATATTCGTTGAATTTCCTCGGTCTCAGGCTGGTCTCATCAAAGTCCTCAACCGCAGCCTCACCGGCTACAAGCCTTTCCTCTTCCATGTCAGCTTCCTCCGTAGTATCGTATGCATCTGTGAATTTCCCATGCATGCATACGTTTTATCTCACCAGGCTCTTGAGCGAGCTTTTGATGATCCCCTCAAGATCCATTTCATCGGAATATACCGCGGATACCGCTCTGCTTGCCTCAAGCGCGGTATATCCGAGCACCATGAGTGCGCTTATGGCCTCCGAAACCCTGGAGGCCTCCCTCGGAGCCGAAGGCGATGAGTCTCTGGGCGCTCCCGGTATCGCCGCGAGCTGTTCCTTTTTTATTTTATCCTTGAGCTCCAGTATGATCCTCTGTGCCATCTTGCTGCCAATGCCCTGGGCCTTTGTGAGCGTTTTGGCGTCGTCGGTTATGACGGCGAGCCCGAATTTGGACGGCGCTACGGCCGAAATCAAAGAAATCGCCGCCTTTGGGCCGACGCCGGAAACTGTCAGCAGCAGCTCGAACATCCCCAGTTCCTCCTGGGTGGCAAAGCCGTACAGGCTCATGACATCCTCCCGGACATACAGGTGGGTGTACAGCTTCAGCTCGGAGCCCAGCCGGCCCGTCGACTCGATGGTGCTCAACGACGTATTGATCCTGTAGCCGATGCCTCCGGCCTCTAAAATAATATAATCGTTATGCCTGTATTCAAGAATCCCCTTTATGTATGCGTACAATTCCGCACCCTCCTGCAAACATTTTGATTCCCGCGCCTCAGATCGGGCGGCAGGTTTATATCCGATTGCCCCTTTATCCTTTCATTACGGCTTGGACGTGCGGATATAGCCGTCCATCCTTGCAGAAAATCAGCCTCGGTTGGTCCGCCCTGTCAGCTGGCCCATCTTGTGGGAATGCCCGTGGCATATCGCCACGGCCAGGGCGTCCGCCACATCATCCGGCTTCGGTATTTCGGCAAGGTTCAGAATCACCTTCACCATCTGCTGCACCTGAGCCTTTTCAGCCCTGCCGTAGCCTACGACGGCCTGCTTCACCTGAAGGGGCGTATATTCAAAAACCTCCGCGCCCGACCTTGCCGCCGCCACCAGCGCAACACCCCTGCCGTGGGCGGCCATAATGGCCGTCTTTATGTTTTTGTTGAAAAAAAGCTCCTCTACAGAGATCGCCTCGGGCCTGTACATGCCGATGAGCTCCCCAAGCCTCCGGTCTAGCTGCAGCAGCCTTTCGGCGAAAGGCTCGGAAGCCTTTGTAAGGACGGCGCCGTAGTCAATTGCCGAAAATTTGTTCCCCTCATATTTTACTATACCATAGCCTGTTATTGCAAATCCAGGGTCGACGCCCATAATTATCATAATATACCTTTTTGAATATTTATAATTTTCATTGCATATTTATGCATTAAGTTGTATAATCAGAAATAATTAAGTAAAATATATCTGTATTTTAGCATAGTTGCGGAGGAATTCATATGAGTCAGAAGGAAAAAGTCGTACTTGCATATTCGGGCGGATTGGATACATCCATCATCATCCCCTGGCTGAAGGAGAACTACGACTGCGAGGTCATAGCCATGGCGGCGGACGTGGGACAGGGAGAGGAGCTTGCCCCGCTGAATGAAAAGGCGATAAAAACGGGGGCCAGCAAGATATATATCGAGGACATGAAGGAAGAGTTCATCACGGATTTTATCTATCCCACCCTGAAGGCGGGAGCTGTTTATGAAGGCAAATATCTGCTCGGCACCTCCTTTGCTAGGCCGATCATCGCAAAAAGAATGGTGGAAATAGCGCTTAAAGAGGGCGCGACGTCCATAGCCCACGGCTGTACGGGCAAGGGCAACGACCAGGTGAGGTTCGAGCTTACCGTGAAGGCCCTGGCTCCCCAGCTGAAGATCATCGCGCCCTGGAGGATCTGGGATATCAAGTCGAGGGAAGACGCCATCGACTATGCGGCAAAGAGGAACATCCCCATCCCGGTGACCAAAAAGGACAACTACAGCATGGACAGGAACCTCTGGCACCTGAGCCATGAGGGCTCGGACCTTGAAAACCCGTGGAACGAGCCGCAGTACGATAAGCTGCTCAAGCTGATGGTCTCCCCTGAAAAGGCTCCCGATAAGGCGACCTATATAGAACTGTATTTTGAAAAAGGAATTCCAAAGAAAATAAACGGCGTGGAATATGCGCCTGTAGAATTGATAAATGTACTTAACAAGGCAGGCGCCGAGAATGGCGTTGGAATCATCGATATGGTCGAAAACCGGCTTGTAGGCATGAAATCAAGGGGAGTTTACGAGACGCCGGGCGGGACCATACTGTACGCCGCCCATAGGGAGCTCGAGCTGCTCTGCCTTGACAGGGACACGCTCCATTACAAGGACATAGTCGCGCAGAGATTCGCCGAGCTGGTATACTTCGGGCAGTGGTACACGCCTTTGAGGGAGGCCATTTCAGCCTTCGTGGACAGCACGCAGCAGACCGTCACGGGAACCGTGAGAATGAAGCTGTACAAGGGCAACTGTATGCCCGCGGGCGCAAAATCCGATTACTCCCTATACAGCGAGGAGCTCTCCACCTTCGGCAAGGACGCCGTATACAACCAGAAGGACGCCGAAGGCTTCATAAACCTGTTCGGACTGCCGATAAAGGTGCGTTCGCTTATGATGAAGGAGAAAAAATAGGCAGCTATGAAACTATGGGGCGGAAGATTCTCAAAAAACACCGATAAATCGGTCGATGACTTCAATTCCTCGATCAGCTTCGACAGCAGGCTGTACAGGCAGGATATCCGCGGCAGCATAGCGCATGCCCATATGCTCGGCAGCTGCGGCGTCATACCTGTGCAGGACGCAGACCTGATATGCCGCACGCTTGAGGAAATCCTGTCCGACATTGAGAAGGGTCTTGTGGAATTCGAGGTGGACGCCGAGGATATCCATATGAATATCGAAAAGATATTGATCTCGCGCATAGGCGAAACCGGCAAACGCCTTCACACGGGCAGAAGCCGCAACGACCAGGTGGCGCTTGACCTCCGCATGTACCTCAAGGAGGAGATTACAGGAATAAAGGCAATGCTGAAAGACCTTCTCACCGTTCTTGCGGAACTGTCGGAGCAGCACCTTGACACCATCCTTCCCGGCTATACGCACCTACAGAGGGCGCAGCCGGTGACGCTTGCCCACCACCTCATGGCATACTTCCAGATGTTCCGGCGCGATGTTGAAAGGCTCGGGGACTGCTATAAAAGGACGGATGTCATGCCGCTGGGCTCCGGCGCCCTTGCGGGCACCACCTATCCGTTGGACAGGAAGCTTGTGGCCGAAAGTCTGGGCTTCGGGTCGATCACTGAAAACAGCCTCGACGGGGTCGGAGACAGGGATTTTGCCATTGAGCTGACCGCCTGCCTTTCCATAATGATGATGCATCTGAGCAGGTTCTGCGAGGAATTGATCCTGTGGTCCTCCGCGGAGTTTTCCTTTGTCGAGATGGACGACGCCTACAGCACCGGCAGCAGCATAATGCCCCAGAAAAAGAACCCCGACGTGGCCGAGCTGGTAAGAGGAAAGACCGGGAGGGTCTACGGCGACCTGATGACGCTGCTGACCGTGATGAAATCTCTTCCCCTTGCCTACAACAAGGACATGCAGGAGGACAAGGAAGCCGTATTCGACGCCGTTGACACCGTAAAGATGTGCCTTCCGGTATTCACAAGGATGGCGGCGACTATGAAAATACGCAGGGAAAACATGTACCGGGCCGCACAGGGCGGTTTCACAAATGCTACGGATGTGGCCGATTACCTTGTAAAAAAGGGGATACCCTTCCGCAGCGCGCACGAGATAATAGGCAAAATGGTACTGTACTGCATAAATAACGGCAGGGCCATAGATGAGCTCACTATGGAAGAATTCAAAAGCTTTTCGCCTAAAATAGATGAGGATGTTTATACGGAAATAAGCCTCGAAAGGTGTGTGTCGGGAAGGAGCCTGCCCGGCGGTCCCGCTCCCGAAGCTGTCCGCGTGTCTCTGAAAAGCGGCAGGAGGTTTCTGGAAAGCCTTTGAACCGTGAGTCCGTACCTCCAGGCTATTGTTAATCCATATAGACGTGACTCTTTCATTCATAACCGCTTTGATAAAAAGGCAAGTAAAAATGGTATGTAGAAAACTACATACCATTTCCGTTATAATCTCTGTTATTCCTGGCTCCGGACTCCGCGTCCCCGCGAACCCCCTATAATAAATAAACCCGGATATACCGGGCTCATGCAATCTGGTTTTTATTTCAGCTTGACTTTCTTATCAAGCGCCTTACCCAGACTATACCATGAGTC
>JAEZJL010000216.1 GCA_023415815.1 Bacillota bacterium
GATAAGAAGACACAATCGGTCAGGGTGTCATACAACCCTGATGAGCTGAGGCCGGAGGATATCGGCAAAAAAATCGCGTCAATGGGCTACGAGGTTTTAAAATAAAGTCGGGCGGGGCTTAACGCCCCGGGACTTTTACCTCATGTCACTGGCCTTGATAGCCTTGATTATCGTATCCTCCTGGTTCTTTATATGCTTCTGCGCCGCCCTTCGCGCCGCTTCAGAATCCCTTCCGGAAATGGCGTCGAAGATTTCCGAGTGCTCTTTTATAAGATCCCTCGTGCTGCTGTAATCCTTGATGTAAATGACCCTGAACCTCTGGATCTGCTCCCTCAGGTTGCTGGTTATCTGCATGAGCTTGTCGTTTCTTGAGGAGCGGTAAATTATGTCATGAAATTCGACGTCCTTTTTGATTGAGCCCTGGAGGTTGTCCTTCTCGACATAATTGATAAACTGGCTCTGCACATGCTTCAGTTCCTTTACCTCTTCCTCCGTTATCCTGGCCGCGGAAAGCGATGAGGCAAGCCCGTCCAGGGTGGACCTTACCTCCAGCACATCCATTATATCCTTTACGGACAGGTCTGCGACATGGGCGCCTTTTCTCGGAAGCATCTCAACCAGTCCTTCGAGCTCCAGCTTCCTTATGGCCTCGCGGACAGGCGTCCTGCTGACGCCCATTTTATCGGCCAGCTGGACCTCCATAAGTCTTTCGCCCGGTTTCAGCTCCCCTACGATGATGGCCTCCCTGAGGGTGTTGAAAATCAGCTCTCTCAAGGGTTTATAGTCATTGAGGTTAATTTTGGACAGCTTGCCTGCCATTTTTCATCTCTCCTCTTCAGCGCAAATCAATTTGTACATGTAAGGACACAATTCCACCGTTTATCTCCTGATGCGGCCTTATATGCCGCGTATGCTCTGTCCCTGTCCCCGAATATGCCGAATACCGAGGGACCGCTCCCGCTCATCATGCTGCCCAGCGCGCCCAGCTCCATGAGCCTCTCCTTTGCTTCCCTTACGATTCCGTATCTCGGTATTGTGACCGATTCCAGGACATTTTTCATGTTTGCTGCAACAGCCCCGGCATCCCCTTTTTCAACAGCCTCTGTCAAAAGCTTTGTATCCGGCCTGTCCACAGGCCTTCCCAGATCAAGGTTTTTGAACGCCCAGGCCGTCGAAACTCCGATTTCCGGCTTGATTACCACCAGGCTAATCCCGGTGAAGGGCCTGAGCGGAGTGAGCAGCTCCCCTATCCCTTCCGCAAGCATGGTGCCCCCGGCAATACAATAGGGTACGTCCGCCCCGATCCGCCTTCCTATATCCATCAAAGCCGCTGTATCAAGGCCTATAGAGAACATCCTGTTCAGGCCCTTCAGCACCGCAGCCGCATCCGAGCTTCCGCCCGCCATCCCTGCCGCAACGGGTATTCTTTTGATAATCTTTATTTTTAAACCGCTTTTTATTCCATACTTGTCCATTATCAGGTTTGCCGCTTTACAGGCGATATTGTCGGAGTTTTCCGGAACCCACCTGCTGTTGCATTCCACACGGATATCCGCGCCCCCTGCTTCCAAAATGACGGTGTCGTGCAGCTCAACCGACTGCATAATCATTCTGAGCTCGTGATATCCATCCTCCCTTTTACGCAGAACATCCAGCGAGAGGTTGATTTTTGCATAAGCAGTCATTTCCAGGCGCTCCATCCCTCACCTCATATAAGCCGCATTGGTATATTTATTGTACCGGATTTATCAGCAGTATATCCAGTATATTATATACAAAAAACAATCCCTTTTCAACAAAAAGTGCCTGAAAACTTATTTTCAGGCACTTGTAAACCTAGAAGCTCCTAAATAAAATACATGACTGGCCCTGGATTATTTCCCTTGAAAAATTATTTGCACCCGGCTGCGGATTATCCGCATACCTCTGCCCATCCTCCGGCTGACTGCCGCAGGAGGCAATGCTACCCTGCATTCCGGGTTATGATTATCTGGGACCCGGGACCGACGTCGCTGTCTTCAAGGATGTTATTGACCCTTTTGAGCTCATCTACTGCGATACCGTACCTCTTGGCTATCTTCCAGAGATTGTCGCCCGGCTGGGTGAAATAAATCGTAATGCTCGGACGCGAAGCCTGCCTCCTGTCGTCAAGCGCCTGCTCCGCGACCCTGGCGACCACCGGGATTTCCACCCGGTTGCTCACCCTCAGTATTACCGAAGTCACAAATCTTATCTCAACTTCTCTGACGGACACCATGCTGTAGCTGCAATGCTCTATATCCATCTCCACCGTACAGTTCATGTCCGGTTTTATGCCTTTGGCGTCTATGCCGTGCTTGAAGGGTATTTCCTGTTCCGAACAGAATATCGGCTGCTCCGGGCTGTTTGCCAGGTACAGGACATTGCTTTCCAGTACCCCTTCCAGCACTATCTTGTCGTCTACCAGCCTGCATTCCGAGAGCGAGGGCTTGCTCAGAACATTGAATACTTCGGCGATATCCGGGGATTCCTTGCTCATCTCTACCGTTTCCTTCAGAATAATCTGGCTTTTGTTTTCCGTGACAAGCTCCTCAGTTTTAAAGATATCCTTCTCGAGGCTTATTCTGGTATTCGGGCTGTATGCGTCCTCAACAAGCTCGATTTCCTTTTTGCCGAAGCCGTCTATAAAGACGTTCACATTAACCTCGCTTCTGAGGAAACGCAATTCGCCGTCGCTGTCCTCCTCCGCCTCGAAGGACGAGTCCGTAATATCGAATTCCACCTCGCAGCGGGAGTTTTCATCCACTCCCGGGAGGTCTACAAACTGTGTGAAAGGTATTTCATGCTCCATTACCTGTATGCTTCTATCCTCATCATCTCCGATATAGAGCGTGGAGATGTTGAGCTCTCCCTTGGCAACGACCTTGTTTTCAGTGAGTTTGTAGTCCTTGCCGGTGATCTTGACGTCATTGCGGAGTATTTCCCTGATCGTGGGCTTTCCTGCCGGTATCTCTACGGTTTCCCGGACAGGGCAGTTTACTTCCCCGTTTCCTATGTAGGAATTTATACTTCTTGTATTTCTCAGTACCTGAATCCCCTCGATACCGTCGAAATCATTTACAATATTCTGCTCCGCCTGATTTGTGACCTTTCCTGCGATGCTGACGATCGTCTTGACATTCACCTTTCTGCTGTTCAGCACCTCGTATTCCATATGCTCGATTTCGCATTTGATCCTGGACTTCATTCCCTGCCGCGCACTCGGTATGTCAACGGCATAACTGAAAGGAGAATTGGTATTTATGCTTTTCACCGACTGCTCCGGATCGTCGGAAACATACAGTATCTTATACTTTATGGTGCCGCCGACAAGTATTTTGTCCTGGGCGGTCTCCGTCGTTACGATAAAAACATCGCCGTCCAGAAGCAGTATACGGGCGATATCCGGCTTTACATCGGGCACGATTATATCATTTTCAACAATCGTCTGCGTAGTTTCCTGGCCAATGACCTGATTAATCCTGACAGCCTCCTTTATGAGCTCGAGAGACATCTGCAATCCTCCTCTTGCATGAAATGCAAACAATATTGTATCAATTAATGTATATTGACAAGGCCCCGGAAATATTACTTTGCGGCGTTAATAAAAATCGGGGCGGCGTCAAGCCCCTCCCCCTTTTGCACGTTTGCAGGCTGTCAGATTGTGCAGATAAAAACAGCCCGGTTATCTCACCGGGCTGTTTTCAGGCAGTTACTATTTATCCTAAAACATCATCAGCTGACGCGTATTCTCTTGTCATCCTTGCAAATAACCAGTTCAACCGCTTTTGTCAATATATCGGTATAACTGTAGGAAACTCGTCTTGTCGTCTCGTATTCGTTTTCAAACTTTACTATGAAGTTGCTGGGATAAGAATTTTCAAGAACCCCTTCTTTAATAAATGCCTTTTTCCTGCCTTTGTTGGCCTTCAATTGGACTTTTTCACCAATACAGGTCTCGATGTTCTTCTTTATTTGAAACAGGTCACTCTTTTCTGCCATTGAATCACCTCATCTTCTGTTTTAACTATTATACCACAAAGCTGAATGCTTGTCAAAAAAATTATATATTATAACAAGGGAAATTTGATTATGTCAAGTGTTTTTGAAAAAATTATTAAAAAAGCTGTTGATATGGCTCTATGGGGAAGCCTTCCCTGTATTTTCCCCGGGTCTGCATACCTCCGATTCCTGTTTTTCCCGTAATGGTGTTGCTTATTACATCCTCCGCATCCAGAACCTTTTCAATGCTTGTGAACGCAATCTTCTGGCACACTCTCACCGGGTCGAGGGCATGTATAAGGTCTCTGAAGGGGGCGCTTGCAAAGTTCGCCCCCGCCCTCATTATTTCATTGTAAAGCGATTGGCATGCTCCGGCAAAGATTACCAGACCGTCCATATCATTGTTGAACCTCCTTGCCTCCCTCACTGCCTCCGCAAAATAGCGGGTATTTCTGTAGTTGCCGAGATTTCCGTAGCTGTCGTTTCCCTTGATGAAGCCGTCATGACCTGTCAATACGAGTATGTCGGGTCTATGCTCCTGCAGCAGGCCATAGACCTCCAGAGGCTGCTCCTTTTCGGCAACAAACTTTCCGACGGTCGATATACCAAGCCTTCTGTATTCGTTGATGCAGGTTTCCAGATATTCCTCGTCTCCATCCAGATGCAGTACCTTTCCGGGTCTTTTGATGTATCCGGCTTCCTCATTGGAAGTACCTCTATAACGCGCTTTTTTTTGGTATCCCCGATGCCGTGAGAATGTATATTCTCTGGTATCCCTTTCCGCAATCCCGCAGCATCTGCTCCTGTATTCGGCGACCTTGTTCTCGGCCTGGAGCTCAAGGTCCGATTCGAGAGCGTCCGCCTCGATCCTGTAGCTGATTCCTTTCAGCGTTATAACGTTTTCCTTCCCATTGCTCTCTATATTCGCTACCTTGAAGAAAACATCACAGCCGTAAGATCTTCTGGCTACAATATCGCCAATTTTCAACTCGGCCATACTAGCATCACCACTATTTTCACGTTTGATACATAATATGTAAACCAGGGCCGTTGTGTTACGCTCTATTGTGCTCCGCGGCCGGTGAATGTTATAATGTGAGGGGACACTCCTCAACATCGAAAGGCAGGAAAATATGCTTACGGATATAGAAATCGCCCAGAGCTGCAAAATGCAGCCTATAGAAGACATCGCTTCGCAGCTTGGAATAAGGCCGGAGGAGCTGGAGCTCTATGGGAGGTATAAGGCCAAGCTGTCCTTTGAGCTGTGGGACAGGGTGAAGGACAGGGCGGACGGAAAGCTCGTACTTGTGACAGCGATAAATCCCACACCTGCCGGCGAGGGCAAGACAACCACCACGGTGGGTATAGGCCAGGCGATGTTAAAAATAGGAAAAAAAGCGGTCATAGCCCTGAGGGAGCCTTCTTTAGGGCCTGTAATGGGCGTAAAGGGCGGAGCTGCAGGCGGCGGCTATGCGCAGGTGGTGCCGATGGAGGACATAAACCTTCATTTCACCGGCGATATGCATGCCATCACGGCTGCGAACAACCTCCTCTCCGCCGTTATCGACAACCACATACACCAGGGAAACGAGCTGCATATAGACCCCAGGCAGATCGTATGGAAGCGCGCCATGGATATGAACGACCGGGCTCTCAGGAGCATTGTGGCGGGCCTCGGCGGCAAGGCCAACGGCATGCCGAGGGAGGACGGCTTCAATATAACCGTGGCTTCGGAGGTCATGGCCATCCTCTGTCTTTCGTCCGACCTGATGGACCTCAAAGCCAGGCTGGGCAGGATAATCATAGGCTACAGCTTCTCGGGCAAGCCTGTCACCGCCAGGGATTTGAAGGCGGACGGCGCCATGACTCTGCTCCTGAAGGACGCCATCAAGCCCAATCTGGTGCAGACGCTTGAAAATACCCCCGCATTGATGCACGGAGGCCCGTTCGCCAATATAGCCCACGGCTGCAACAGCGTAAACGCAACCAGACTGGCGCTGAAGCTGGCCGACTATGTTATAACCGAGGCAGGCTTCGGCGCTGATCTGGGAGCCGAGAAATTCTTTGATATAAAGTGCAGATTCGCCGGGCTCAAGCCCGACGCAGTGGTATTGGTAGCGACCATCCGGGCGCTCAAATACAACGGCGGCGTAAAAAAGGAGGACTTGAAGCACGAGGATCTTCATGCCCTGAAAAAGGGCTTCGTGAATCTCGAAAAGCATATTGAAAACATGAGGAAGTTCGGCGTGCCCGTATTGATTGCCATCAACCATTTCGCCACGGATACAAGGGACGAGGTCGAATATGTGAAGAGCCGCTGCAGGAACATGAATGTGGAGGTGGCCTTCTCGGAGGTCTTTGCCAGAGGCGGCGAGGGCGGAAGGGAGCTGGCTGAAAAACTGGTCCACCTGACTAAAACAGCCCCGTCGCACTTCCAGCCCTTATATGATGAAAACCTGCCCGTAAAAGCCAAAATAGAGGCCATAGCGGGCGAGATATACGGCGCCGGAAACGTCGTCTATTCTCCGGCCGCGGACAAGGCCATAAAGAAAATAGAGGATATGCAGCTCGACAAGCTTCCGATATGTATGGCAAAAACGCAGTACTCCCTGTCCGATAACCCTTCCCTGCTGGGCAGGCCCGAG
>JAEZJL010000299.1 GCA_023415815.1 Bacillota bacterium
GTATGAGTATCGAGGTCATAGGTATCATGATGCCCAATGTAAAGTAGAGATACATGATATTGCTTCTGAGTACGTTGGCAATGACATAGGACACCATCGAACCGCATACGACCACCAATATCAGTACCGAAGCCGTGACGATCACGCTGTTGGTAAAACCGGTACGCATGGACTCGGAATTTATCGCCCTTATGTAATTCTCGATTTTCCATATCGCCGGCAGTCCGAAAGAGTTCATGTATATTTCCTGATTGGACTTGAAACCGCTGTTTATAACCCATATAAAAGGATACAGCGCCAGCACGGATTGAAAGATAAGGACAAAATATTTCAAAAAGACGCCGATTTTATGCTTTATATCACTGCTTAATAAATTATTTTTCGATTTCATCTCCAGAGCCTTCTCCATTTTGCTTCACCCCTTTCAATCTTTGCTGAGAAACCGCCCATATATGAATTTGAACAGTACCGTAAAGGTCAGTGCATAAGCGAGCACCGTTATGGACATTGCGCTGGAATACCCGAAGTTTGATTCCTCAAATGCTTTAACATACATCAATATGGCAAAGAAGGTGCTTGCATATCCGGGTCCGCCTCCGGTCATTACCCATGCGTAGCCGAAGGACTTCAAAGCGCCCGTGACGGTCAGGATTATGGAGACCTGCGAAACCTCGGCGATAAGCGGCAGCATGATTTTGCGGAAAACCATGGAGGACGTGGCGCCGTCGATACGGGCGCTCTCAAGCACGTCGTCGGTGACCGTCTGCATCCCGGCGAGGAATATAATTATATGAAGACCGAGATTCTGCCATATCTGCGGGAGAGTTACCGCCCAGAGTACATATTTGGGATTGGACAGCCATACGATGTCAAACTGAGGAAGTCCTATCGACGTAAAAAGATTGCCCATCGGGCCTATATCGGCGTTAAGGATGATGGAGAACATAAGGCCGATGGCGACGGGAGCAATAACCACAGGAAAAAACAGTATCACACGGAAAGTCCGGAAGCCGCGAATGGTACGGTAAAGAAGGTAGGCAATACACACGGCCGCCGGGACCTTGACCAAAAGCGAGAGGGCAACAAGAAACAGGGTATTCAGCATTGCCGTATAATATTCCTTGCTGCCGAACATTTCTATAAAATTACCGAAGCCTCTGAAAACAGGCTCCCCTATACCATGCCAATCCGTCAAGCTGTAATAAGCCGATAGGCCCATGGGGACTACCATAAAAACAGAAAAAAGGATGAAAGCAGGTGCAGAGAATAAAATAGAGAATAATGTCTTATTATTTCTATCCATAGTTTATATACCCTCACACAAGCAATTTTATTTCTGCATGAACATCACAGGCCCAGGGGCAAACAGGGGGCGGTATATGCCTCCCTGCTTGCATGCTCCGGATATTGCCTGTTTTTTTTTGCGGGACTCTTATTTATTAGCCTCCCAGACCTCTCCAATGCCTTTCTGGAATTCTTCGGGTGTGATCATGCCTGCATACAGCTCGTCGATTTTAACCTTGTACTGAGTCCATACTGTGGCGTTGGCAATACGCGTGAACTGTACCGATGAGTAAGTCTGCTTCCCTTCTTTGAACACTTCCATTTTCTTTTTTGCATCGGAGTATGTGGATGCGTCAAACGGTATATTGATGAGCATTTCTTCTGTCGTTGCATACAGCTCCAGTATGGCGGGGCTGCACAGGAAGTCCATGAGCTTTATCATAGCCGGCCTCTTGGCTTCATCCTTAAAGCCTATGGACGACATCTGGTATCCGTTTGTGGGGGATTTGTAATAATATTTGGAAGTATCAAGCTCTCCGCCTTCAACCTTCGGTACGGGTACGAACTCGATGTTGGCCGCCTGTTCGGCAGTCAATCCGTTCAGCTGATAGGACATTATGTAATACGCCGCAGCTCTTCCTTCCAGGAACATTGCCAGGGTCTGGTCAACGCCGTTGGCTACGGGGTCTCTCGGATACATGTTCAGCTTGGTATCTTCGGCTATAATCTGGGCCGTCTTAAGGGCGTTGCCGGAGGCGGGGGCCAACGTGGCGCCGGAAGCAATCGCATTCAGCTCGTCAAGCGCGCCCGGCCATTGAGCCCATAGAGCGCTCATCCAGTAATGCGACGGGTTTCCTTCCTTGCTGCCCGTTGCGAACGGGATTATGCCGTTCTTTATAAAGGTTTTGGCACCTTCGCGGAAATCGGCGTATGTAACCGGGATCGGCACCTGATATTTGTCGTACAGGGCTTTGTTGATGACAAAGAATCCGGAGGAGCCATATATGGGAAGTCCGTATGAAACTCCCTTATAGGTGCCTGTCTTGCGGCTCTCCTGGTCGAACATCTCCGGTGTCAGGTAATCGCTCGCTTCAATTATTTTATCCGTTTCCATCGCGATACCGCCCTCGTACAGGAATGTGCAATTCGAGGGGGTAACCCACCATTTGAATACGTCCGCCGGTTGTCCGGAAGCGACTTCAACCTTCATCTTGTTCTTGTTTTCCGGGTCGAGAGCAACTTCTACGGCCACATCCATATCCGGGTTTGCGGCCAGCCAGTCGTTAAGTCTTTTGTGGAACTCGTCATATCTTTCCAGTTCGGTGTTCCAATCAGTCAGGAAGCGTATCTGCTTGTGCTTTACAGGTGCGGCCGAATCAGCGGCTCCGCTGTCGCCTGAACTTGCCGCGGCGACGTTTGAATCCGGAGTCCCCTGTGCCGAGCCATTGCCTTCTGCCTGGGTTCCGCAACCGGATATCAATGTTGCGATCATGGCTACAACAAGCAGAACAATTGTCATCCTTTTCTTCATAATTTACTCCTCCCGTTTCATTGATGTTTTCTATAAAGTACAGGCGGACTTTCCACTAATGCTGCAGCAATATGAAAAGCAGCCTATAGTTTATACGTGATACGTTAAACGTCATACCTCTTTCGATATACAAACGCTTTCCTGTTAAAATAAATTCCGCTTTTGTTATTAATTCTGCTTTTGCTGTTCGTCCCTGCTTGTGCATTCAATTTTATTGTCGTATAACAATAGACAGTGCCTGAGATGGTCTGCCATTCTTTCCGAAGCAAGCCCGGCATCTTTATTCTCTATATGCTTCAATATCTGCCTGTGCCCTTCCAGAGAATTGACGCGGTTCCCCATCTTTACCGCAGACTTGTCGATGGCCAGCTTGACCATGTCGTGAAGTATGACCAATATCTCGCAAAGTATTTTGTTGCCGGACATCTTTGCGATATTATAATGAAACTGCATGTCCAGATCGTTGTAGATGTTTACTTTCTTAAGCTCGAGTGCCTCTTCCATCTTTCTGCTGATTTCCCGCAGAGTCTCTATCTGCTGGACCGTAGCATTCTGTGCAGCAAGAAACGCCGTCTTTTGCTCGATGGCCAGACGGGCCTCAAAAATCTCCTTGATGCCCTGCTCCTCAAGTATTATAGTGTCTATCATGGTCTTGACAAAAGACGACGGCAGCATTTCCTTTACGAAAGTGCCCCTTCCCCTCTCAACCTCAACGAGACCGGTCGCCGTTAATTTCTTGATCGCCTCGCGGATGGTATAACGGCATACGCCGTATTCCTCGGCCAATTTGAATTCATTGGGAAGCCTTGACCCCGGAATATAATGCCGCTGAATTATTTTATTGCGTATCTGTTCGGCGACATAATCATTAAGGTTTTGCTTGGCTGCCATTAACAAACGACCTCCATCTATATATGTAAATCGTTACATGTGACGTAATACGTCTTACGTTTGTAAGATATCATATATAAAAATAAAAAGCAATATGTTTTAAAATTAAATTTTATCGGGCTTTTGCAAAAAGACAGTGCAGGTCGGTTATAGAACGGGACACTACCCCGGCGTCATACCGCGCCCGGAATATTTGCCGCAGAGCTCGTAAGGCCGACGTCCTTGGCCAGCTTGATGAAATATGTATACCTCGCTTCACAAGCCTTCATTTTATATGTATAGTAGTCTACAAGCTCCTCTTCATAAGCATGCTCGAAGCTGCCGACCGCGTCCAGCCATTCATTCCTGGCCTCTATCAGGTTTTTCATCAGCTCGTTCGCATCATAAGAACTGCCGGGCTGAGGGTTGCAGCCCGTCGGCAGGGGCTCGGACGCTTTTTGGGCGTGCAGGCCGTTAGCGGCCGGGGGATAGGCTTTTTGTATATCCGTATTCATGGGCAATTCCCCTTATACTTAATATTATGGTTTACATACTAAGTATAGGCTTCAGCTCCCATTTTTATACATATGCGTTAAAATTCACCGAAAGCCCATGAATCTGGATACGAGCTTTTCGCCGGAAATCTCCAGCAAGCTGTAGGTGGACCTTTTGGCCTGCCTTCCCGAGCCGCTTACGCTCCCCGGATTAAGGACCAGCATCCCGTCCGAAAAGAATTCCTCCGGCTCGTGCGTATGCCCGAAAAACACCGCATCAGCATTGACCGCGTGTCCTCTTGCGGCTATTCTTTGATAATCGTACTTTACATTATATTGGTGTCCGTGTGTTATGAAAATCCTGCGCCCTTCCAGCTCAAGGGTCTTTTCCAGCGGGTATCCCCGCGACCAGTCGTTGTTGCCCTGCACGAACTCATACCTGTAGTTACCGTACTGCTCCATGATCTTCAATATATCGGAGACACAGTCGCCCAGATGAATGATCATATCCGCCTTATGATTCTTACCGATCGCCTTTGCCATGCTATGTATGTCGCCGTGCGAATCGCTAAACAAGAGAATCCGCATAGTTGATACTCCTGAGATATTTCAGGACCGCGTTTGAGGACGCATACCTGAACTTTCCCCAATCGCTCCATTTGCCCTCTATCTTATCAAGCGCCCCGACGATTTCCTCCAGTCCGTCCAGGCCGACTTCCCTGACCTCGCTTACCTCGTCGTCGCTTGCGTCCAGGAGGAGACGTCCACCCTTTTCCTCAAGTATAAAGATATAGGAATAAAACATTACGCTGTCCTTCCCATGCTCGAACCTGATTCTGAGCACGCCCGCAAAATGCCTTATTTCCACCTCCAGGCCGAGCTCCTCGCGTACCTCGCGGTATACGGCGCTGAGTATGTTTTCATTATGGCCTATCCCGCCGGTGGGAATACGGAAAATACCTTTCGGATATTCCTCACAAGTGATGGTTATGACACTTCCGCCGGGCCTGAGCACGCAGAAAACGACCTCCCCCCGCCTGTCCCTCTGGACAGAGGCCTTCACTTTATTAAAGAAGCTGCTGTTGGAATATCTTATTACGGTATCCTCGATACCCGCCTTCATATTCAATTTATCGCATATCTCAAAAAATTCGCTTTCATTAAACCTGTTCATACCGATGCCCCTTTAGCCTTATTTTAATACTTTTGACCCCCTTTTTCCACAACTGCGGAGCAAGTAACAAAAACTTAATAATTTTTGCTTCCAAATAATATTGAGTTTATAGCAGGGAATTGCGATAATTATCTGAGTACCAGTAAAAACAGCAGGGAACTAAAAAAAACCTTACGCGTCAGAATATATGATGCAGAGCACATAATTGGAGTGTTGTTAAATGGAGCCTGAAGTACCCCAAAGTCCCCGCAAGCGCAGTAAAAAGAGCATCGTACTGATATCGCTTATAGTCCTGAGCATGCTCATGCTGGCAGCGGCCGCCCAGTTTACGTACATGACCTTAAAAAATGAGGATGTGTACAAGGGAGTATACATAAACGGCCTTGATGTCGGCGGAATGACAAAATCCGAGATGATAAGCCGTCTGAACAGCGAATTCCAGGATAAAATAACAGGTCTTGAGATATCTTTAAAAACCGACCGTGTTACCGAAAAAACAACCTTTGCCGGCCTGAAGGCGTCCTACCAGGTTGAGGAAGCAGCCGGCAGGGCTTACGCCGTCGGCCGCAGCGGGTCTGTCTTTGACCGTATTTACGACATAGCCTCCGCCGGCTTCGGCAGCGTCAACATAGACATGCCTGTGGCGTGGAGCAAGGAGCAGATCGAGGAGTTCACAGGAGGCTTCTACGATAAAACCCTCATAAAAGTTAAGGAACCCGACGTTCTCATACAGGACGGCAGGGTGACCGTCAGGTCCGGCGCCCACGGCGAAAGCATCGACAGGAATAAGCTCGCCTCCGAGGTGGAGAGCCTCATAAAAGATGGCAAAGGCGGCGTTATTTCTGCGGATGTCCTGATGACGCCTCCGAACAGCCTGGACGTCGACGGCCTTGCCAAGCAGATCGACAGAGAACCGGCCGACGCCGGCTTTAAGATCGAGAATGGAAATGCCGAAGTCGTACCGCACGTCGTGGGAAGAAAAATCGACAAGGCTGTACTCGCTTCTGTGGCTGCCGATCTGGAAAAAAATGAAAACCTTGAAAGAGTCCTGCCCGTCGAATTCATACAGCCCAAAATAACCACCGGCGACGCATACGCCAAGCTGTTTAAGGATGAGCTGGCCTATATGAGCACCCACTTTTCCACATCTACGGTCAATGATAAAAACAGAGGCGAAAATATCAAGCTTGCCCTATCAAAAATAAACGGAAAAATACTTGCTCCGGGCGAAACCTTTTCTTTTAACGATGTCGTGGGACCCAGGACTGCCGAAGGAGGCTACCAGGAAGCCCATACCTACTCGGCGGGCAAGGTGGTGGACGGGATAGGCGGCGGTATCTGCCAGGTGTCGTCAACCCTTTACAATGCTGTCCTTAAAGCCGATCTGAATGTCGTTGAAAGAAGAAACCACATGTTCACCGTAGGCTATGTGCCTTACGGCCAGGACGCCACGGTTTCTTACGGCACTACGGATTTCAGGTTCAGCAACTCCTCAAAATGGCCGATTAAGCTGGTCGCGGGTATTAACAAGAACAACAACGTCTATTTCTCCTTCCTCGGCACCAACGAGGAGCCGGAGAAAAAGGTGATCATAACTAATCAGACTGTAAAGAAGACGCCCTTTACAATAAAGTACATCGACGACCCCAAGCTTGCCGAAGGCAAGCAGACCGTCCTGCAGGAGGGCAAGGAGGGCTATGTAATAGACACCTTCAAAACGATCAAACTGGGCGATAAGGTCATAAGCCAGACCAAGCTCCACACCAGCAAGTACCAGCCCCTTGTGCAGGAGGTTCTGAGAGGCACCAAAAAACCCGTTGCCCCCGCGGACGTGCAGCCCTCCGATGTGCCGCCCGCCGCCGAACAGCCTCCGGTAGAGCCCACCCCTCCCCCCGCCGGCGTAGACGACGCCGACAACCCCCCCGCCGCAGAATAACGCGACAAAAAGAGAACCGTCCCCACGTGTCGCATTCCGTGCGACGGGCGGGGACGGTTCTCTTTTTGTCGCACTTTTGTAATTAAAATGAGCTCAGTGGTAGATAAGTTCCAGCGTCACAGGCGGGGGGAGGTGTGTCCCGGATTGCTTTAGCGTCGAAAGGGGACATTCCTCGACGCCCGGCCCGTCGGGGGGAGAGGCGTGTCCCCTCTCCTTAAAAGCTTTCCACGCTTATGGCCCCGTTGCTTTTCAATATATCTGCGACGCGGTTCACTTTATCCTCATCGGTCTTCATGCTGAAAAGTACTTTTCCGGCTTTCACTTCGGATTCATACTGCTTGCTCCTGTTTTCAGGTATCCCCAGGTCTACCAGCCCGCCTACGATACCGCCGGTCACGGCGCCCGAAAGCAGCCCCGTGATTGGCCCCGCGGCTGCGATGATGCCAAGGCCTGGTATAACCATGCTTCCAGCTCCGATCAGGAGGCCCGCAAGCCCGCCGAGAACGCCGCCGGTCACCACGCCGTCGGAGATGTTGTCGTTGATGCCCCTGCCGCCCGTCTTCATTGTGGCGTTATTTCTTCCGGCATCATCCCCGCCCTGTCTCACAATAATTGATATATCCTCCGTGCGAAGTCCCTGGTCCTTTACCTGCACGGCCGCTCTTTCGGCATAGCTGTGATTGTCGAAAACCCCTACAACCGTTTTTGACATTTTTACTCCTCCTTCATAATAATATGCTTTGCAATTATATAGCTTTGCAAAACAGGCTGTGCATTATTCATTTCAGCAAGCTCCGGCTGCATGCAGAAATATTTATTTCCCGTAGGAAGATCTTGGTGTATAATAGGCATAAGATTTAATTGTGCCAGGAGTATAAAAGCATGAAAAACCGGCGTCTTGTTGCAATAGCCGTCTCGTTGGCCATTTTTGGGACGGCATCGGCTGTCGAGGTCCGTGCGGAGACTGCGGCGCAGCTCCAGGATAGCTGCAGTCAAGCCTTGTTGAAGCTGGAGATTATGCAAAAAGATTCTAAGGGCAGTCTGAGGCTGAAGGAAAAGGCAAAGCGCTATGAGTTCATAACCTTTGTCAACGACATGATGTGCTACGAGCCTGCAGGCGAAACCGATAAAACAAAGCCCGCTTTCAAGGATATCACGTCCAAGCACCGTGCTTATAACGAAATACGCACGGCTGCCGCCAACAATATCATTGAAGCTTATAAAGACGGCACAATAAAGCCCGACCGTATTATTACCTATTCCGAAGCGCTGCAGATGGTATTGAAGGCGCTGGGCTATAGCGGCCAGATCAAGGACCTCGACGCAAAGGGCATTGTACAGCGGTCGGGAGAACTTGGCCTGATCGCGGATGCGGCTATTGCTCCGGAAAAGCAGATTACGCGCGGAGAAGCTTCTATAATAATATATAACGCATTGACAGTGGATTTTGCCGATGTGCCCAGGGGTGAGTGAATGCAGCTTCAAGGTCTTCTAATAATGCTTTTTGTTCTTGCCGTGATCCCGATAATGATACTTTCATCCCACCATGAAATATTCTTTGTGCTGATGGCCGCCATACTTCTTGTTTCCTCCATACGCAGCCTGCACAAAGGCCTCTCGGGCTCCGACGGCGGCAGCCCCGAAGCCGACGGCGACCTGGAGGAAGAATTCGAAGAAATAATGAATATCGATATGGAAAAGTTCGGCACTGGCATAGACGTCGCCAAAAGCCTTATCATCATCCTATTTCTCGTCTACTGTGCCTTTTATCTGAATTCCCTGCTTTTCAAGGTCCTTTCCGCGCTGGCGATACTCCTGCAGGTTTCCTTCATTTCCAAAAATGTAAAGGAAAAATATGATATGCCGCGGATACAGGGCATCAGCCATTTGTTCTCCAGCGCGCTCAATCTTGTGGTAATTCTGTTCACACTACTGAACAAGCTTATCGGGAGCAGGTTCTAGATATAAAGCAGAAGCTCGCCGGGATTCCGGAGGCAGATATCCGGCTTGACCCCCATCAATTTCTCTGCAGGCAGATAGCTCCAGCCTGTCACCGCCGCGCTTTTTACACCCGCATTCCTGGCGCAGAGTATGTCATAGGGACTGTCCCCCACATAAAGCACTCCGCCGGTATCCTCGATGCCGCACATCTCAATAGCCTTCAGCAAAGGCGCCGCTTCAGGCTTGTGTATGGCGGTATCCTCCAGGCCGACGAACACGCTCATATATTTCTCCAGGCCGAAAAGCTCCAGGCCCCGCATGGCGAGCCCCCGCCTTTTCGAGGTGACGACTCCGAGCCTTACGCCCTTTTTTGAGCATTCCTCCAGGACCCGGTTTATTCCTATGAATACGCCCGTGTATCTGTCGTGATTTTCTTCATTAAATTCCCTATATGTTTTGATCAGTACGTCCACCTGGTCGGGATACATCTCGAGGAAGGGCTGCTTAAGGGGGATTCCCAAGTAGCCGAGCATCTCCTCCTCCCCCATGCTTCTGCCGAAATGATGGCGGAAGGTGTGTCTGAAGG
>JAEZJL010000325.1 GCA_023415815.1 Bacillota bacterium
GTGGGACACCGCGACGCCTGCAACCAGATCGTCATGAAGGACCCCTCGCTGCTTTATAAGGAAGCCCGGGATATCGTAAGCTGCCCCGGAGGCCATAACGAGGGCTTCCCGGACACGTCCAAGCAGCTGTTTGCGAAATTTTACGGCCATATCTCCCGGGAGGGCGGTAAAAACGGCGACGCGCCCGGCTACCCAACGTTTGAGGCCGGGCTGAGGGAGCTTGAAATATGCGGCGCGATAGTGACCTCGGCCGAACAGAAGAAATGGGTGGAAATAAAATAAGAGCTTCATGTAATATAAATATAGATAAAATGGAAAGCTGGTGTTTGTTTTATGGATAAAGCCAAAGCTGAAGGGAAAATCACTCTGCGCGACATTGCCAAGATGATCGACCATTCCCTTTTAAGGCCGGATATGACGATCGAGGAAATCCGGGCCGGCTGCAGGATCGCGAAGGAGTACGATGTCGCAACGGTCTGCGTAAAACCGAGCGAAATAGAAATATGCAAGGAGGAGCTGAAAGGGACGGATGTGCTGGTTACCACGGTAATAGGCTTCCCTCACGGAAGCTCGACGACCGGGGCAAAGGTATTCGAAGCGCTGGACGCAATCAATCGCGGGTGCGCCGAGCTGGACATGGTCCTGAACATAGGAAGGCTGATATCAGGAGATTTCGCCTATGTAGAAGAGGATATCGGGGCGGTCGTTGGCGCGGCCCATTCAAAAGGCGTTATAGTCAAGGTTATACTGGAAAACGCATATCTGACCGACGAGTTGAAGGAAATTGCCTGCAAAATCTGCGACAGGGCCGGAGCCGATTTTGTTAAGACCTCCACGGGCTATGCCAAATCCGGTGCGACGATCGCGGACCTGAAGCTGATGAGGAAAAATACGAGCGGCAGAGTCAGGGTCAAGGCTGCGGGAGGAGTCCGCACGCTTGACCAGGCGCTGTCGGTGAGAGCCGCGGGGGCGGTAAGGTTCGGCGCCACCGCAACAAGGGCGATACTTGACGAGGCGGCCGAAAGGGAAGCCGCGGGGACGCTTCGCGCCACGGAAGAGGCCGTGGAGCTGACAAAGGGGTATTGACAATAATTTACGGGAACGGAAAACAACAATGGATACGATAAGAGCCAGGGTCGGGCGATTCCTGGAAAAGTACGGCATGGACCCCCGGGGCATAGACATTGGGCAGGGCTGCGAGGTTTTCATCAAGGAAATGGAAAGCGGTCTCGAGGGAAGGGAAAGCTCCTTGAAAATGCTGCCCTCCTATATCGGAGCGGATGCAGAAATACCGGTTGATAAGCCCGTCATCGTAATCGATGCGGGTGGAACGAACCTGAGGACCGCCATTGTGCGCTTCGACTCGCATAAGAGGCCCGTTGTGGAAGACTTCAGCCTGCACGCCATGCCGGGGATAAAGGAAGAGGTTTCCGAGGAAGAGTTTTTTGAGGCTATTGTGTGGCATATGCTGCCCATCTTGGACAAAAGCGATAAAATCGGCTTCTGCTTCTCTTATCCGACGGAGATACTGCCGGATAAGGACGGCAGGCTGATAAGGCTCTGCAAGGAAATAAAGGCAAAAAGCGTAGAAGGCCGGGTGCTTGGAAAGAGCCTTATAAAGACCATGAGGAGAATGGGGCTGGACTGCGACAAGCGGATAGTGCTTTTGAACGATACGGTCGCAACCCTCCTTGGTGGGCTCACGGCAAATCCCGGTAGGGTATACGACGGCTATATTGGCTTTATACTCGGAACGGGCACCAATACCTGCTACATAGAAAAGAATAGAAATATAGGAAAACTGAATTATCCGCCCTCGGATGAAGGCTCAATGATTGTCAATATCGAGTCCGGCGCTTACGGAAAAGCTCCGAGGGGAGAAATCGACCTTGAATTCGACGGTAAGTCGGTCAACCCCGGAGAATACGTTTTTGAAAAAATGATCTCCGGGGGATATCAGGGCGGTCTGCTGCTGGAAGCCGCCCGTAAGGCGGCGGCGGAAGGCCTGTTCTCAAAGTGCTTTGACGAAAGGCTGAAAAGCATAAACGGCCTGGAAGCCCGTGAAATAGACGATTTTTTGAGCGATCCCTGCTCCGGCGGGAGCAGGCTGGGCTTTTGCTGCTCCGAGGACATGCGGGAGGCTCAGTCCGGCGACCGGCAGACACTGTTTTATTTGATAGATGCCATCATGGAAAGGGCGGCGAAGCTCGCCGCAATAAATCTTTTCGCGGTAATACAAAAGACGGGGAGGGGTATGAATCCCTGCAGGCCCGTATGCGTCGCCGCGGAGGGTTCCACCTTCTATAAATCCGGGCTGTTCAGAGGAAAATTGGACTATTACGTCAGGACATACCTTAACGAGACTAGAGGTATCTATTGCGAATTCGTCAGAGCGGAGAACGCCACCCTCATAGGCACCGCCCTGGCGGGACTTCAGTGAGCCGGAGAGGCGGCGCTGATGACGGGGGGACAGTTCTGCAAAACCACCAATTGCAGAGAACTGTCCCCCCTTTGACATTCTGGACGGCGGGGACAGTTCTCCAAAACAAAATCAATTTAACGACAAACTGCATTGGATTTTGCGGATATTGGTAAACATAAGGACACTGTCAATTATGTGGGAAATTATGGAGTACGATGGATTCCGATCCAGAGATCGGACGGCGGGATTTCCGTATCTGTGGAGATACTGGTATCGGCATTTAGGAAGCCTGTACGGGCAATGTTTTCAAAAAATTTCATCAAGCAGGAAATCGTATGAGAAAAAGCGAAGATAACAACATGAATCTTGGGATATATAAATGCAAAACGGTAGTCGAAAAGCACGAAGATAAAATCCGCACTCCGTCAATCCTTATGATTCAAAAACTGTCGGAGGAATGATAGGATGATCGTCAACGAAACTTTGAAAATCATTAAGCAGCGCAGGAGCACCCGGAGCTTCAAGGAAGAACAGATCAAGGATGAAGAATTGCAGGCGGTGCTGGAAGCGGGGCTGTATGCTCCTAACGCAGGAGATCAGGCGTGGCATTTTACGGTGGTACAGAACAGGGAACTGCTGGACAGACTGAACCTTGCGGCTAAAGATACCGCAAGAGGAATGGATATGGAACATTTCAGGGAGCTCGGTAATGATGAGAGGTTCGATTGTATCTATGGTGCGCCCACACTCATAATCGTCTCTGGAAACGAGCGATCCCTCATACCTCTCGAAGCGGATTGCGCCGCCGCGATGCAAAACCTGCTGGTCGCAGCGGAGTCGGTCGGACTGGGGTCGTGCTGGATTTACTTCGTCACACTTGCGTTCCACTCGATACAGGGTCCCGCACTGCGAAAAGAGCTGAAAATGCCCGAGGGCTACAAGCCCTATTATTCGGCGGTGCTCGGATATAAAAGAGAAGCGGACGTCCACGCGCCGGACAGGAAGCCCGGCCTTATCACCCACATCAAATGATTCCGGAATAAAAACGGGGACGGTTCCGCAAAACCGGCAGCCGATTTTAGAGAACTGTCCCCCTTAATAAGGAGACACATATGAAAAAAATTGCAATAGGAATCTGTTTTCTCGTTTCCGGAATAATTACCGACCTGGCGCTCGTTTTTGCCGCGGTATCATTTCTTCCCCGGCAAAACGCATGGGACACGGCATATCCTTCGAAGCTGATGTTCCTGATATTTGCGGGCAAATCCGGATTTAACGACGGAGCCGACGGCCTGGGCCTTGGGCTGTTCTTTTCGTTTGGCATCCTGCTGATGATTTTAGGAGCAGCCATTTTGCTGAGAGAATATTTCTCCGATCGGGCAAAAGCGGTTAAATGACCGCAATACTGTTACGTAAAGGGCAGGATTGGGGGACAGTTCCGCAAACAGGTTTCGACTGAATGTGCAAACCGTGCCTATACCCCGAATGAAGGCTTTTGCCTCAGCTTTGCCAGGTACAATACGTCTTTTAAAAAATCGTCGATTCTGCTCAAGACAAAAGATGAAAGCAATATTGCGGCCCAGTCGAAAACTCCCAATGAAGCCATTCCGAAAACTCCCGCCAGCGCAGGTATATATATGCCGGCCAGCATAATTCCCGTCGATATCGCTACGGAAGGCAACAGGTATTTATTCCTCCTGATCCCCATGGAGCTGCATTCGAAAGCGTGAAGCATCTGGCAGGTCACCAGGTTGGCGAATGCCATCGTCCTTGCCTTAACCAGGCTGCCGGCAAAAAACAGCGTGCCTCCGAAAATCCCCAGGGTCGTCAGACCGGTGGCGACGCCTCTTGTAATTATCCTGTTTTTCATTTTATGATCGAACACGCTCTGCCGCGGATCTCTGGGGGGCTCGCTCATTATGTTCTCCTCCGGGGGATCGACTCCGAGAGAAAGAGCGGGTATGCCTTCCGTTACAAGATTCAACATCAGAATCTGGGCAGGTATCAGCGGAGTAGGCATTCCTGAGGCGGATGCGGCAAAAATAGCCAGGACCTCTGCCAGATTTCCGGACAGCACATATTTCATGAACTTCTTTATATTCCTGTTCACGGTCCTTCCTTCTTCAACCGCTTTTACAACTGTGCTGAAATTGTCGTCCGTCAGAACAATGGAGGCGGCATCCTTGGCCACGTCCGTTCCGGTGTTTCCCATAGCAATTCCTATATGGGCCTCTTTCAAGGCAGGGGCGTCGTTGATGCCGTCGCCCGTCATTGCTACGATATACCCCCTTTTTTTAAACGCTTTGACGATCTTCAATTTCTGTTCGGGACAGGAGCGGGCAAATACCTCCACGTGATCGATTATGCCGCACAGCTCGTCTTCCGTCATATTCTCCAGCTCTTCCGACGAGATGAGCATGCCTTTACCGCTGAGCAGTCCTATGGATTTAGCTATGGCGGCGGCCGTATTCTTATGGTCGCCGGTAATCATGACCACCTTGATGCCGGCGTTATGGCACTTTTTTATAGCCTTTTCCACCTCGGGCCTGGGGGGGTCCATGATACCTACGAGCCCTGCAAATATCAGCCCCGTTTCTGCTTCCGGCGAGTCCGCCTCATAAGCGTTATTGTCAAGGGGCTTGTATGCCAGGGCCAATACCCTCCAGGCCTTGTTTGCCATGCTGTCGTTGGCAGCAAATATCTGCCCGGTATGCTCATCGGATAAATCCAGCAGGATTTCTCCTGAAATCACTCTTGTGCATTGGCTTAAAACAACGTCAACCGCACCCTTGACAAAAACGTGCCGGTTTCCGGCGGAATCCGAACAGATCGCCGTCATTTTCTTATATTCCGGATCAAAAGGTATTTCATGCTCTCTTTTATAGCAATCAAACTCGTCCGCCCTGATCCCCGATTTCTCGGCTGCTATCAATAAAGCCGCTTCGGTAGGATCGCCCTTTATCCTGTACATTTTCCCGTCCAGGGGAGTGAGCTGAGCATTGTTGCATAGGGCGGCCGTAGTCAGCAAGGCCCTCAGA
>JAEZJL010000227.1 GCA_023415815.1 Bacillota bacterium
GCATTTACCCTATGTATGACTATGCGCATCCGATAGAGGACGCCATCGAAGGCATCACCCACTCCCTCTGCTCGCTGGAATACGAAGACCACAGGCCGCTTTACGACTGGGTCGTAAATAACATCGAAATGAAGTCGAAGCCCCGGCAGATAGAATTCTCCCGTTTGAACGTAACCTATACGATGATGAGCAAAAGAAAGCTCCTGCAGCTGGTGAACGAGGAAATCGTGGCAGGCTGGGACGACCCGAGGATGCCTACGCTTTCAGGCTTACGAAGACGTGGATATACGCCTTTTGCGATCAGGAACTTCATAGAGAGGATCGGCATCGCAAAAACCTTCAGCACCGTTGATTTCGGGCTGCTTGAGCACTGCGTCCGCGAGGACCTGAACACGGGCGCCCCCCGGTTTATGGCCGTGCTGAGGCCGTTGAAGGTAGTTGTTGACAACTATCCCGAGGGTGAAGCCGAGTGGTTTGAGGTGGAGAACAATCCGGAAAATCCTGAAATGGGAGCCAGAAAGGTACCCTTCTCACGCGAGCTCTACATCGAGCAGGAGGACTTTATGGAAAATCCCCCGAACAAATATTTCCGTCTGTCCCCCGGCCGCGAGGTCAGGCTTAAAGGCGCTTATTTCATCCGGTGCGAAAGCATCTCGCGGGATGAGAATACCGGCTCCATACTGGAGCTTCACTGTACATACGACCCTTCCACCAGAGGCGGCAACGCGGCCGACGGGCACAAGGTCAAGGGTACCATCCACTGGGTTTCCGCAGCTCACGCAAAGGACGCCGAGGTGCGCATGTACGACCAGCTTTTCACCGTACCCGACCCCGGCGCGGTTGAAGATTTCAAGACGGTGTTAAATCCCGCTTCGCTGGAGATACTGAAGGGCTGCAAGCTGGAGCCGAACCTGGCCGACGTGAAGCCCGGCGACCGCTTCCAGTTCCTCAGGATGGGCTACTTCTGCGCTGACCCGGATTCAAAGGAAGGCTCGCCCGTATTCAACCGTACCGCGACCTTGAAGGACACCTGGGCGAAGGAGGCCGCCAGGGGATAAGAACCTTTGGAATGGCTGGACATTTTGTAATTAGCGCGATAAAATAAACTTAATATAAGTGCAAAATCCTTTTACCGTATATAGACAATTGTGTACGAAAATATGAAAGTACTATTATCCTTAAAACGCATTCATTCAGACCGTTTCAGCAGGACTGCCCTTCTTATTGCAGTCCTGTTTGCCGTTTTTACGCTCCCTGCCTGTAATAACAAAACATCCTGGCAGGAGCAGCATACGTCTTCCATGCCCCGGTCAGCATCCTCGCAGGAAACGGATAAGAGCGACGGATACGCAGAAGCTCCAGTTTTTGATGAAACCGATATCCCAGAACCTATTACGTCCGGAGAAAGCACGGCAAATGCAGCTTCTGCCTCCTCCCCTCAAAAGTCCGAAGCAGGCTCAGGCACAATATGGGATAAATTAGGGCTGATACAGTACGATCCTTATAATGCATACGGAGCGGATCCCGCCTTCGACGAACAGGTTGAGCCTGCCGATGCGCCGTCCTTGCTGACGGAAGGCCTATCCCACCCCAATCTGGTGGTGAGGTGGTTCTGCGCGTATAAAATCCTGGACTTTCCGGATGAAATCGACACTGCGGCCGTATGCAAGCGCCTGCAGGTTTTGCTTGCTTCGGAGGAGGACTTTGTAAAAGAGGCCGCCGCCCTGGCGCTGGCGGTCCTCAATGAGGACTGGGATTCTCCTCTTATTTTAAAAAGCCCGAAAAAGAACCGGTATGCGTTTACCCGCTACCAGAACTGCCGCGGCAATGACGGAAATGTTTTCATTGTAGAAAACAGCCGGGTTAAAAAACAAAATATCGGCTTTGGCATCTATATGTGCGGCTGGTCTCCTGACGGAAACTGGCTGGCGTGCGGCTCTCCCTACCGGTATGGCAGCACATTGCAGCTTCTGGAGATAGACACAGGGAAAGTGGTCAGTCTCGGCGACAATGTATTGGACAGCCTCCTTCCTGTCCTGCCCCGGCTGGCGCTCAATCCGACCCGTGGCTTTTCGGACCTGAAGCTGCTCCAATGGAGTCCTGACAGCAAAAAGCTCCTGCTCTCATATAAATATTCGGATATCCAACTGAGGGATTCCTGGGTCCTTCTTGTCGGCGCTTTCCGCAGTAACACCGTGGATTGGGCGGCAAGCCTGACGGACGAAGAGCAGCTGAATCCGGATTACGTATCCCCGACAACAGGCATTCCGGGCGTACCTTCGGGCTTTGACTGGAATGAGCCTGATTACGGCCTGCCGGGCGGCCTCTTGAAAAACCTTCCCGCAGGGGATTTGCCGGCTGAAGCCGACGCCGCCATGCAGGATTTGCTGAAGGCTGTTTCAGAAAACAAATTTGCAGAATTCAGAGCCTTTGCCGACCCTTCAAAAGAATACACCGAAGCGCAAATAAAGGCTGCCCTGCGGGATTTCCGCACATGCTTCGGAAACAAGCCCGTCGCCAATTACACTTATTCGGGTCCGGAACCGGAAAGGCTAAATTCCTTCCGATACGGCGTTTACAATGAAAGCCGCGGCGGACAGTATTTTACCCTGTTCTTGAACGCACGGGGCTCTTTCGCCCTTTCCCATCCGTTTATGGAGTACTCCGCGAAGGTCCATAAGCTGGCGGAGGAATATACACAGGCCCTGAAGCGTGAGGACATCAAAGCGCTCACCCGCCTCCTGTCGCTTGAAAAGCCGGTGACGCGGGAAAGCGTGCAAAAAATGGTGGATATTTATAAAGTGAACATAGATATAAATAGCCCGCACATCGAATTCACCGGAGAGGTCGCCGGGAATGCATTTAAGGGGTTATTTTATTATGCGGCCGAAAACGCAGATGGGAACACCCTTAACGGCATTCACATCAATTATTCCGGCAGCAGGCTATCACTGCTGGATTCCTGGCTTGAGCAAATCCAATAAATTGTTACACCCGAGGCTTCACGATTCTACCGGGAAAATGACCTGTAAAGGGTATAAAAGCGTTCTGCATTTTCTTTGCTGTCAAGACCTGTGTATGCCTTGCTGATAATCAGATATACCGCAGGGTCGTTCAATTCCATGGAAAGAGCTTTACGGGAAAATTCCAGGGCCCTCTCATACGCCCCCTCGTCAAGTGACCGGCTTGCATCGGCAATAAGCCCGGCAACGCCGCTTTTTTCGGGTTCTGCAAATAAAGGATTACTATCCAGCTCCCTCAATACGGATTTTATTTTGTCCGCTGAAAAGGGCTTCTGGATATAGGCTACCGCCCCCAGATTCGTGCAGTCCACGGCATTTTTGACCGTTGCATAGGCCGTTATGATGATCACGGGCGTTTTTATGCCGTCGGCCCTGATTCTTTTGAGAACCTCGGTACCTCGTATCTCGGGAAGCTTTATATCCAGGAAGGCCAGATCGAAGGTGTGTGCCGAAAACATTTCCAGAGCCTGCTTTCCGTCGCCGACCGTAATCACTTCATAGCCCTCCAGCTCAAGGCATTTTGTCAAAGCCATACGGATGTTTTTAGTATCGTCTACAACCAGAACCTTTTTCATACCTATCCTTCCTTTCCGGCCGTGTTCAGTGAAAATATAAAGCTGCTGCCCGCATCCAGCTTGCTTTCGCACCGGATTTCACCGTTGTGGGCTTCGATGATCTCCTTTACGACAGCCAGGCCCAGCCCCGTTCCCCGGACTTCAAAATCGCCGTCCTTTACCTGGACGAATTTTTCGAAGATTCTGCCGGTATATTCCTCAGGAATACCCTGCCCCGTATCTTTTACCGCAACATAGACCTTATCCC
>JAEZJL010000374.1 GCA_023415815.1 Bacillota bacterium
TTGAGGAGGGGCTTGCCGCAGGCGTTAAGCAGTATGTGATCCTCGGCGCGGGAATGGACACCTTTGCTTTCCGCAAGCCGGAGCTTTTAAGCAGACTGGGGGTGTTTGAGGTCGACCATCCCTCCACCCAGGCGGGCAAGCTGCAGAGAATAGCCGAGCTTGGCTGGAAGGTACCGCCTGCGCTGCACTTCGTACCGCACGACTTTAACGCGGAGAGCCTGAAAACCGCCCTGGACCGTTCGGATTATGACCCGCGCGGGAGGAGCTTTTTCAGCTGGCTGGGTGTGACCGTCTATCTGGACAGGGCCACCGTCTTTGACGTACTCCGGGCTTTTACCGGCATTTCAGCCCCGGGAAGCACGATTGTTTTTGATTATTTTGACACGGATGCTTTCATACCGGAAAAGGCGGGCAAGCGGGTGCGCATGATGCAGGAAATAGTGAAAAGGGCCGGAGAGCCCATGAAGGCCGGTTTCGACCCGTCCGGCCTGCGGGAGGAATTGGAGCAGGTTGGCTTGAGGCTCATAGAGGATCTGGGCCCAAACGATATTGAAGAACGCTACTTCAAGAACAGGGACGACGGCTACCATGCCTATGAGCATGTACACTTTGCCAGGGCTGCTGTGAAATAAGTGACTGGCATATTTGATCGCAGGCACATCAAGCCCTCTCGACTTCTGCACAAGATTTTGCCAACAAAGCTGCCGTGTCATAAAAATGATGCGGCGGCTTTGTTTTTGATCATCAAAGCCAAAAGCTGTCGAAATATGCGATGAATAATAAATAAGAATTGGAAGGGAATGTGTACAAAACGTCGAAGTATTAATCGAGCATTGTATTCAATTATATTATATTAGGCGGGGATTTATGGAGCAGAAAGAGTATTCTGTTTTTATATGCCATAGTTCAAAGGATAAACCAAAGGTACGTGAAATCAAAGCAGAGCTTGAAGGAGAGGGTATTTACTGCTGGATTGACGAGGCGGAGGTCCTGCCCGGAAACACGATTATCGAAAAAATTACCGAGGGTATTCAAAAAACAGGTTCATTTATTATAGTACTGTCGCAAAACTCTATTGAGTCCGGATGGGTTAACGACGAATTGGAAAAAGCCCTTACAAAGGAAATACACGGCAGGAAAGGAGCCGTAATACCTGTTGTTATCGACGACTGCAAAATACCCGATACCCTTGCTCATAAATGCTTTGCTGATTTACGCAGTCCGGAAGCCCACAAAACCGTAATAAAAAGTATTATAAACGCAATTAAAATGTGCCCTACACCCCTTGAATTAAGGGGACTGCAATCTCAGGGAGGCAATTCCGATAAAAAGAATGGCATTCCGGAGGGACTAATCAGCAAAAACACCGCCGGAAATCATGTACATATGGAGAATATGAATATTACCGGCGATGTTAATATCGGCGGTTATAAAAATGAAGTCCATAATGGGGATATCAATATCTATTGCAAGAAAGAGCCGGGGGGGATATAAATGCCCGAAGAGAAGGCCGCTGCCCAGCAGGAGCCGCAAATTGAAGAAAAACAAATTGAAAAGGAAAGCATTGAAAATAAAAAAGATAAAGCATTCCAGTGGATAACGAATATTTATAACGCTCCGGCAACAACAATTTCAGAAAGCACCTTTACCGACTTCATCAGCAACAATGCCACTAAAAACAGTGCGGTTAACGGAAATATAAATATAAGCAGTATTTATAAAGTAAAAGACAGGGAAATCATATCATCAAATATTTCAAAATACCAGTTATCGTTCATTGAATCGGTTTTTGTCAGGCCGGAAAACTATCCTGTTATTCTGGATAAGCTGAACAAAAGGAATGTGCTTTTACTTTACGGTGAAAGAGGAATCGGCAAATTTACTGCCGCCATAAAGCTTTTGTTTGACTCGGGGAAAAGGGACCTTTTTGCCCTACAAGCTTCAGAAGTCGACTATAACTATATTCAAGGGTTTGATTTTAAAAACAATGCCGGATATATATTGAACTATCTGAATCCTAACCCGTTAGAAAGCCTGAATATAAATGCTTTACAGGAGCTGGAACCCGCTCTGGAAGCAAAAAAATCGCAAATAGTAATCATACTTGACAAGAGAGTTTTTGCAAAGCTTAACTGTTTCTTTTATGACCTTGCTGTCGAGATGTCCTCGCGAATATGTAAAGCCGATATTATACGCAATCACCTATGTTATTATGTCAAAAATACGGCGGCGCGAAATCCCGGCGATATTGATAATGCAATGGGACGTATAGATGAAATATTGGACAATTCCACAGCACGTAAAATAATCGAAAGCCTGGATCTGGAGAGGGGCATTGAGATCAGCAATATAATTATTTCGGGAATATTGGACAAGCTCTCAGACTCGCAGATTATTGATAATATTGAGGCGAGTATGGCAGTAGGAATCGAGAACTTTCTGGAGGATCTCAATGATGTGCAGGAAAAGCTATTTGCCATTGCTTTAGCGTTCTTTGAGAGTGCGAATTATGCGGCGGTCATAAAGGCTTTCGGGAGCTTTATAAAAAAGATATACGACCTGCTTCCGGAAAAAAATAAGAAGGATATCGATGAAAATAAATATGCCGGGATCGCAAAAAGTAAAAGATTAAGTGCAGTAAACGCAGCTTTATTTTCTGGAAAGGACCTCGGGGTACATCTGCCTGAAGCCGTCGAATGTATTAAATTCAATAATCCCAGGTATGCCGGGCTGATTATTGAACATGTTTGGAGAGAATATGATTTTTGGCATGAAAAATTACTGGAATGGTTATTTGAGTTTGACTTCGAGTATGATTATTATATTCAGGATAGAATAACTTATGTGTTGGGCATAATCAGCAAGCATGATTTTGAAATGGTCAACGGCTTTATAGTAGAGTATTGGGTGAAAAGCTCCTTTCAAAAAGATAAAATATCTGCGGCCAAAGCACTGAACTATTGCAGCGAACATGAACAAAACCAGCTGAAGGTTTACAAGCTGCTCAACATATGGGCTTCCGGCTATAAAAATCAGAATTATCATGCAATAGTCCTTTATGCTTATGCCGGGGCTGAGTGCAGCAGATTTATCGATCTCGCATTGATAGATATCGGAACAATAACAAAGACTCTTGCCGAATATAACAATTATGTATTGGAGAATGCTTTAAGTGACTGTATGTCGAGGCTTTTCCGGTATAACCAGGACAATCCGCCTGTATGCGGAAAAATACTTGACTTCTTCTTTGATCTTCTTAAAATAGACGAGTATTTGAGGTTTTTTTCAAAGAGCCTGTTCATTTATATTTTTGAGAGATCGCTTTTTACTTTTAATAATAAACCCTACCCTTGTTTGCTGCTGATATATGCAAAATATCCGGAGCTGCGAAGCAGAATAGCAGACATATGGATAAAATCGCTTTCAAGCAACCACACCAGAAAGCAGGCGATGGATGCCTTAAGATCATTAATAAGGTTTTCGGACAGCCATCAATACATATATAACGGTGTCGAGAGCTTTTTAGTCAATTTAATTAAAGAAAGCAGCTTATATCAAGTAAAATTGTTAATCGATTTTCTTGAAGAAGTATCAAAGGATAAATCAGAAAGCTCCTATACTTCTTCAGGAGTGCTTAAGAAACTTGCTGAACTAATGACTGATACTAAAAAATAATTCTAAGGAGGCGGCTGACATGACGTATACTCAGAATGCTACGTATAATCCCATAAAAAGGAAAGAGGATATTCATTCGTTTTTGTCGTCAAAAACAATCCCGCGGGCTGAAGCGGGAACTGTAATCATACTGTCTAAAGAATTACTGAGCTTTGAAAATTCACTGTTGAATGTAAATGAAGGCTCCGTTACAAAATCTGATATTTTTTTCGGACGATATAAAGCCGCATATTTTATTGATGTTTCAGCTCATAATGTGGAATTCAGGTATGAGCTTTATACCAGTAACCCAGTGTATAAGGTGTTAGCTAATGTGAGCTTATCCTGCAGCGTAAAAAAGCCCTTTGCGATTATTGAGAAAAATATAAACGACGCCTGTTCGTATATTGCCAAGTTTTTTATATCGGAAATGGCTGCTATCAGCGAAAATTTTGATGTTACTCAATGGCTGTCCATACAACAGAAAATCAATAAGGACAGGTATGATATAGCCGCAGGAATAAGTGAATTCGATATTGATAATATAATTTGCAAGATAGAGCCCGATGAAGCTTCCAAAAAACGTCTCGAGGAAATCGAAAATATAAAATTCGAACAGCAAAAAAACAAAATACAAATTGAAGAATTTATAAAAGCCACAGGAAATACCGAAGCCAATATACTTCTATTGGATTATTTAAATAACACGAACAAAGGAAAAGCGTTAATAGATACGGAAATGAACGTGAAAAAAGAAAAATGGGATCATGAGGTCGAAAAATATAACGATGTTTTGAATATACTGGGCAATGCGGTTAAATCCGATACCGTGGACTCCGGTACTGTAAATGCGCTTACAAATATGTTTGTAAAAAACATGATAAACCGTATTGAAGCCTCCGGAGAAAACCCGCAATCAAACGATTCAAAAAATAGAATAGAGCAAGCAGGGCCGGGAGTAAGTGAGAAACTAATTGCGGATGATATCCGGAAATCCCTCTCTCATTATGAAGAGAAGCCATTATTGACTCAAGGCAATCAGGAAGAGGAAGATCCAAAAGGTAAGTAAAGGGAGAAATGCTGCATGAAAGCGGTTTCGGATTTTTATACATTATTATGGGACCTTTTATTTAAGATCTCTGTGCCGCTTAGGGCGGTATTGATAACAATAGTGGTATTGCTTGTAATTAAACTAATACTCATTAAAATATTTCCACATATTATCAGGGCCTTACTTTTTGCTTTATGCAAAATAGTGTCATTTATAGCCATAATTGCATTGCTCTTTATATATTATATATTTATTAAGCTTTCGAGAATTTGTTTTAACGGCAAAGTACTTTATCCTATAAAAATAATTGACGACGGATTCCATTTTGTTCTGGAAAAAAGTGAGCATATAGCTTCAAATAATAAGCAAGTCGCAGCCTTTTTTAATAAAAACAAAAAAAGCATCAACATAGCTATGTATTTAATTCTTTTATTTTTTTGCATATGGCTGCTCCTGCCTTCTGCTAAGATTTTTGATAACACAAGAATCAGCGGCTATTCAAATTTTGCATTGGACAAATACTTCGCATTTGAAGAGATGGTGACAGAGAGGATAGGCATATACCCGACGAAGGAAGCAATAAAAACTGCTTCTTCAGTTCAGCCAGAGCCTGAACCGCTCGAAGAGAAATATTTCAAATTAAACAAAAGCGGTTTAGCAGGCGCAAATATCAGAAAGAATCCGGACATGGACGCAGGGATTGTCACCTCCGTAAGCGGGGATGCAGCGTTATTATACCTGGATGAAAGCTTCACGGATGATGAAGGCAGAGCATGGTATAAAATTAAAACCGTAAAAGATGAAATTGGCTGGATTAGCAGTAGAATTGTTGAAGAGATGAAATAAAAAAGCTGCCGGTAGATTTTGTCTGCCGACAGCTTTTTTGGTGACCCATAGGGGATTCGAACCCCTGTTACCGCCGTGAGAGGGCGGTGTCTTAGGCCGCTTGACCAATGGGCCGTACTTTGCTCACGCACATGCTATTATAACACGAGTGTCCGGCAAATTCAACATAAAAAATATGGAACTAAATTACATTGCGGCATGTCCAAGCAAACAGAGGTGAGATTTTGAAGAAAATCACAGGAATATTGCTTTTTTGTTTGCTTTTGATTCTTACGGGATGCACGGACGGGAATGCTCCGGAAAAGAAAGAAAAATCAGCTGGAGCTCAAGCAGTGCCGCAGACAACGCCGCCGACGGCGCAAAATGCGCCGCCTTACGCCGCCGTACCCGCATTTGCCGAAGTCAGCCGGCAAATGGCGGCTTATCAGGGTAAAGAAACCGATCTTAATCCGTGGCAGCTGCTGTATTCCGAAAGAAGCGGAGAAAGGCTGTTTTTCGTCAGGCCCGCGTCCGAAGAGAATTTCTACCTTGCGTCTACAGGGCTCTACCGTGCTTTCATTACCGGCCTGAACTGGTACTCCGAATATACGCCGGATGAGAATATGCCGGAGGGGCTGTATGATTACGATTATGTCCTGAAGGCCGACAATTCGTTTGAAATGTATTTTAACTCAAAGACAAACCTCCTGCATTTCAAAAACAACAATAAGCTTTTCAGACTTTGGGGCGGCAGCTCCAATCTGTGGGAGAACGTGGTGTTCGACAAAACAAAAGCCTCCGCTGATTTGGCGACGGACAGGCTGATAATTGAAACACCTCCGATAAACGAAGATATAGACGGCGACAGTATTCCTGAAAATCTGCGGCTTCGCATAATAACGGACCTGTCCGGCGAATATGCCGATTCCTCCCTTTACCTGGCCGTCGATGACAATGCCTGCTTCATATTTGGCGACGCCCGCCAGGCCGTGCGCTTTTGTCCGCAAATCCAGCTGCTTGCCTCCGTGTCGGACGGTACAAAGGCCGTAATTGTAAATTCGGCGTTGAAGACGCCCCTCGATGGATCGCTAATAGAAGAAATCGATTCGTTTGCGTACCGGGATAAAAGAATAGGTACGGTTAACGTCGTCCATCCGGAGATGAAAACAAAGGTCGCGGGGAGAGAGGTATTTGTGGAATATCCGCAGTTCAATGAAAAATTCAGCTTTGAGATCGACGACAGGACGATGGATATTTACGGTGAGCCCGAAAATATATTTGATGCAAACAATCCGGACTATCCTTTGTTCCTGAGGCGGATATCACTTGAGGAAAACAGCGGCGGAGGCAGCAGGCTTGTGGCACTTGAGGTTTTCGAGCTGTACAAGGTCGGACGTATCTATGCGGTTGAGATAAGCTATGCTTATAAATCCGGTGTGCTGGTCCCGGATTCCGTAAGGTACACGGGCGGCATATATGGATAGGCAACCGCATCGCAGGCTTGCCTCCGGAACTCCTGCCACTGGATAAGCTTCTCAATTTGTGTCATAATATTAGAACTGAATATATTAAAGCTGACTGCATTCAACAAGGAGCGCATGATGAAGCTGCCGCCTGAATTCCTCAGAAAAATGGAAGCGCTGCTGGGGCAAAACGAATACGAAGAATTCTTTGAAACCTACGGCCAGCCCAGACACTACGGCCTTAGAGTGAATACCCTTAAGATTTCCGTAGAGGAACTCCTTAAAATCTCGCCGTTCAAGCTTGAAAGCATACCCTGGGCGCCGGACGGCTTTTACTACCCCGAGGGCGAAAGCCCCGGCAGGCATCCGTTTTATCATGCCGGCCTTTACTACATACAGGAGCCCAGCGCCATGCTGCCGGGGCATATCCTCGGAGCCCTTCCGGGCGAGAGGGTGCTCGACCTGTGCGCGGCGCCAGGCGGCAAGACGGTCCAGATCGCGGCCGGGATGAAGGGAAGGGGACTGCTTGTTGCAAACGATATCAGCGCCGACAGGGTCAAGGCACTGGTGAAGAACATAGAGCTGTGTGGCGTACGAAACGCCATGGTCCTCAACGAAGCCCCTGAAAAGCTGGCGGATCGTTTCGCTGGCTGGTTTGACAGGGTGCTTGTGGACGCGCCCTGCTCGGGCGAGGGCATGTTCCGCAAGGACGAGGACGCGGCCAGGAGCTGGGAGAGCTTCAAGTGCGAGGTCTGCTCCGGCATGCAGAGAAGCATACTCCAGTCGGCCGGCCGGCTGCTGAAGCCCGGCGGTATCCTGGTCTATTCCACCTGCACCTTCTCGCCCGAAGAGGACGAGGTGATGATAGCCGAGTTTCTGAACAATAATGACTGTTATGAGGTAGTGAACATAGATAAAACCGGCGGTATGGAGGACGGCAGGCCGGAGTGGGCGGACTGTAACCCGGCGCTTGCGGGAACGGCGCGCCTCTGGCCCCACAGGGTCAGGGGAGAGGGCCATTTCGCGGCAATGCTGCGGAAGAAGGGAGAGCCGCCGGAGCCGCCGCACAAATCCGACGCTGCGGCTCAGCCTGTGTACGGCGACCTTCCTCCTTCATACTTGAGATTTGCGGAGCAAAACCTGAACATCCTTCCAGGAGGCTGCTATTTCCGTAAGGGCAGGAATTTGTATGCGCTGCCCGAAGCGCCGCCCGATCTGGACGGGCTGAAGGTGGCCAAATTCGGCTGGTTTCTCGGAGAGCTCGACGGGGAGCGGTTTGAGCCCTCGCATTCCCTTGCCGCGGCGCTCGGGAAAGGAGATTTCAAAAGGACAACGGACTTTGAGCCGGACTCCCGGGAGGTCCGGAGCTACCTCAAGGGGGAGACGCTGCTTGTTGATGGGGAGAAGGGCCTGACAGGGATATGTGCGGGCGGATATTCCCTCGGCTGGGCGAAGCAGACGGGCGACATGCTCAAGAATCTATATCCCAAAGGCTGGAGGAAGATGAGCTGATGAGGAATACGCAGCGCCTCGACAGGGTGCTTTCGAATTTCGGGTACGGCACGAGAAGGGAAATAAAGCTGCTTGTGAAGGCCGGCGCCGTAAAGATTGGGGGCGTTGTCGCAAAGGACTCCGGCATGCATGTGGAGCCGTCTTCGGAAGCAATAGAGATAAACGGGGAGCTTCTCAACTACAGAGAATTTGTTTACATAATGATGAACAAGCCCGCGGGAGTCATATCGGCCACCTTTGACAACAAGCTGAAGACGGCGGTTGACCTGCTGCCCGATAAATACAAATGCTTCGACGTGTTCCCGGCGGGAAGGCTGGACATCGATACGGAGGGCCTGCTGCTGCTCACCAATAACGGCGGGCTTGCGCACGACATGCTTTCGCCCAGGAAGCACGTACCCAAAAGGTATTACGCGCTTGTGGACGGGGCCGTGGACGCCGAGGACGCAAGACGCTTCAGGGAAGGCGTCGTGCTGGACGACGGCTACAGGACGATGCCTGCGGAGCTGGATATCATAAGCTCCGGGCTGCGCTCCGAAATCGAGCTTGTCCTGCACGAGGGCAAGTTCCACCAGGTAAAGCGGATGTTCGAAGCGGTCGGGAAAAAGGTGATATATCTTAAAAGGATCGCCATGGGCGGCCTGGCGCTTGACGAGAGCTTGGCCCCGGGCGGCTGCAGGGAGCTTTCGCCGGAAGAGGCAAAGCTGCTTACGGAAGGGATGGAAAAGCAGGATGAATAAGCAGAGTATCGCAAAGCTGGGCTTGTTTCTCACAGGGCTTGAGGCAAGGCTGGATGAGAACCTGGATTTTTTCAAAAGGATCACCGCCGCGTTCAAATCGGGCACAAGGGTGTTCAACGCCGTGCTGACGCTTGAGGGCGGAAGGCTTTCCATGAGCTTCAACGGAAGCGCCGAGCTCCTGGAGGTCGGCTGGCTTTCGGCAAGGCTGTCAAAGCTTTCTGGAAGCTACGACGCCGTTACGGTGACCTATGAGGAGCGGGGGACTACCATAGTTATAGAAGCGGATGATAAAAATGTGAGGATGAGCTCCGGGCAGAACGAAGGCGCCGTCCCGGCAGAAAGCCCCACGGATTCGCACATGCCGGGGCACAGGGATTATTATATAAAGATTGGGCAGGCCGACGGGCTCCTGAGGGAAATCGGGATTCTGAGCCCGGAGGGTAAGCTGAAAAACGATATGGTCAGGAAATACAACCAGATAGACCATTTCGTCGAGCTTATAGACGACCTGCTTAAAAGCCTGGCAGAAAAGCACGAGTCCATAACCGTGCTGGACTGCGGCTGCGGAAAGTCCTACCTCAGCTTTGTGCTGAACTACTATATAAAAGAGGTTCTGAAAAAGCCCTGCCATTTTATAGGGCTGGACTATTCGAGGACCGTCATTGAAGCCTCGCGCAGGATGGCCTCCAATCTGGGCTATAACAATATGGAGTTTAAGAACACCGACATACGCAGCTATCACGCGGGCAGGGAGCTGCACCTTGTCCTGAGCCTTCACGCCTGCGATACGGCGACGGACGAGGCGATAGCCCTTGCGGTCAATAACAATGTCGGCGCGATGGTCATGGTGCCCTGCTGTCACAGGGAGCTGCTGAACCAGTACGATTTCAAGCCCTTTGAGCAGATATTGAAGCACGGGATACTGAAAGCCAGGATAGCCGACGCGCTTACCGACGGCATAAGGGGATTGTTCCTGGAGGCTCTGGGTTATAAGGTGTCCATTGTCGAGTACATCTCGCCCCTGGAAACTCCTAAGAACCTTATGCTGCGGGCCGAAAAGCAGGGAGGCCCGAGCAGGAGGGCCATGGAGGAATATAAGCAGCTGAAAGCGCTGCTCGGGATAGACCCGGCGCTCGAAAGGCTGGTCATTTCGCCAGCTTCTCCCTCGCAAAGCTGATGATGTCGTCGCCGTCGTAGGGGATGTCGGGCTCGATGCCATTTCCCTGTATGTTTATCCCCTTGGGCGTGTACCACTCGAGGACCGTAGCCTTTACGGCATAGCCGCGCTTCAGCGGGAGGGTGAACTGCCCGATGCCCTTCCCGAAGGTCTTGCCGCCGATCAGGGTCACGTTGTCCAGATTGTCCCGGAGGGCTGCTATCATGTTTTCGGAGGCGCTTGCCGTATTTTTGTTCTGCAGGATCATGATCTTTCTGTAATCCAGGGGCTTGGACTTTTTGGACTTGTAAGTATAACTGAAAAGACGCATCTTATCGGTTGCGATAAGGGCCTTTTTAGGGAGGAAAAGGCTGGATATGCCGGCCATGACGTCGATGTCGCCGCCGGGGTCGTCCCTGAGGTCGATGATGATATCCTGACGGCTTTTAAGCTTTTGAAGGTTGTCCTCCATGAATTTGCGGGTGTAGGTGGAGAAATTCGTCAGCCTGAGGTACAGCGTGCTGTCGTCGAGCACCTTCAATTCGGTCAGGTCGGCCTCCTGCTTTTCAGTCTGCAGGTATTGCTTCATGCTGTCCGGCGTGAAAAGGTAGGTGTACCTGTCGTTGTTCTCCTCCCTGATCCTCTTTGTCACGACGGAAATGACCATATCGTCGAAATACCTGTAATACCTCCCTTTGATGTCGGTATTCAGCTCCTTCCTGAACACTTCGTCCATGGCGCCGGTATATATGTAATTGCCGGTTATGAAGTGCTTGAAGGCCAGGTAATCATAGTTCATATAGATATATACGCCCGCGGCGGCGACAAAAACCAGCAGCAGCGACAAAACAATGCAGAAACGCTTTTTCAGCTTTTTCAGTTTTTCCTCGGCAGTCAGAATCCGTTTTTTCATATTGCTTGCTCCCTTAACCGCATATTTTATATATTTGCAATCGTATTACATTTTAGCACTTAAAACAGGACTTATGCAAATATCTGCAGTAACGGGCTGTAAATTTGTTCCGGGACTGATTCTTGAAAATTCGACAAAAATTCCAAAAGACCTTGTAAACATAATACGGTATGTGGCAAAATATAGTTAGAACCTGTTAATGGGTCTATTTTATTGCGGCTGCATGACGGAAACAGGGGGTTAGCTAAAATGGTCAGGATGATTATTGCGGAGGATGAGCCTATCATCCGCGACGGATTGGTCAACATGCCCTGGGAGGAGGTCGGCGTCGAGCTTGTAGGCGTGGCGGCAAACGGCCTGGAAGCCCTGGATTTGTTGCAGAAGGCTTCTCCGCAGCTTCTCTTCACCGATATAAAGATGCCGGGAATTGACGGCCTGGAGCTGATCGAGCAGGCGCAGCGGATGAATTCCGAAATACAATCGATTATTTTGACGGGCTACAGCAGCTTTGAATACGCCCAAAAAGCCATCTCGCTTTCAACGCTTGATTATGTTCTCAAGCCTTCGGATTCCCAGGCCATCCTGAAAGCAATAAGGAAGGCTGTTCAAAAAATTGAAAGCCAGAGCCTGTCCAGGGACAGGCAGAACGAATTGAACCGGGAATTGGACAGAAATAAGGAGCAGCTGTTTGAAGGCCTTCTGATAAAGGCCCTGACCACAAACACCCTGCAGCCGGGCGCCGCGGGCGAGGACCTGATACGGCCCGGAACGGAATACGGCGGGTTCGTGGTTGTCGCCTTACGGTCGGTCAACGGGGATGCCGCGGAG
>JAEZJL010000007.1 GCA_023415815.1 Bacillota bacterium
CAATAGGAGTTGCCATCATTTTAAACCGCGGGACCAACGCCTTCATGGGGGAAATATCTTTTATCTCAAACGCGGCGGGAAGCGTCCTCCAGCTTGCGGTTTCGATGGATTATTCCATCTTTCTGATCAACCGGTTCACGGAATTAAGGAGGGAGGGCCTCGAGGTCCGGGAGGCGATGCTGGGCGCCATGAAAAAAGCCTGCAGCCCGATTGTGTCCGGCGGGCTTACGGCAATCACCGGCTTTGCCACTCTGATCATGATGGACTTCAAGATCGGCCCGGATATGGGAATAGTTCTGGCAAAGGGTATCGCCCTCAGTCTTGTAAGCGTGCTGGTGCTGCTCCCGGTGCTCGTCCTCTATTCGGGAAAATTGATAAACAAAACCCAATACAGGACCCTCATGCCGGACTTCAGGCGTTTCAGCTCTGCGGTGTCGAAAATTAAAGCCTCGGCCGTGATATTGCTCGCCGTGCTTATCCTTCCCTGCTTCCTTGCCCAGAACTCGAACGCCTTTTATTACGGCTCGTCGATGATCTTTGACGGCAAAACCACGGAGGTGGGGCAGGAAAGAACTGAAATCGAGGGGATTTTCGGCAAGGCGAACAATCTGGTCCTTATGGTCCCCAGGGGCGACTTCGCGGTGGAAAAGGCGCTGAGCGGGGAGCTTCATGGAATTCCGCAGATAAGCGATATCATATCCTATGTGGACACCGTCGGCGCAGAGGTCCCCATCGAGTATCTCGACAGGGACACGCTGTCCAAGCTTCTGTCGGAAAACTACAGCAGGTTGGTGCTGACGGTCGATACGGATTACGAGGGCGCAACGGCCTTTGAGGTCGTGAAGGAAATCAAGGCACTGGCCGGTAAATACTATGGGGATAAATATTATCTGGCGGGCGAAAGCGCAAACACCTACGACCTGATGCAGGTGGTGACCGCCGATAAGGAAAGGGTGGAATACTCGGCAATCATAGCCGTATTCCTCATCCTTCTTATAACCTTCAAATCGGTTTCGTTGCCGCTCATTCTCGTTACGGTGATTGAAGCCGCCGTGTGGATTAATTTATCCGTCCCTTATTACTTGGACAGCCGTCTCTTTTATATCGGATATCTGATTATAAGCTCGATTCAGTTAGGAAGCACCATAGACTATGCGATCCTGCTGAACGACCGCTATATGGAGGAACGGCGGCAGCATACGAAAAAAGAAGCCCTGCTGAAAATGTCGCAGAGCACGACGCTTCCCGTCCTGACCTCGGCTGCCATTTTAACGCTGGGCGGGGCGATGATCGGAGCGCTTTCCTCGAACGGAGTGCTGAAGCAGCTCGGCACATTGATAGCAAGAGGGACCGTATTCTCGACTTTGCTTGTATTGCTTGTGCTTCCCGCGATGTTCTACTTTTTTGACGCGTTTATCCGGAAAACGACGAAGGGGGCGGGGTTTGTAAATGAGAAGCCGGACCGCGCGGACGATGCGGGGATGCCTGAAATATATGCGGAAATATCGGAAGAAAGGAGTAATTTTTAATGAGAAAATTATCTTATGCAAGGAATGCAGGTACAATGCCCGAAGGCCGGAGCGAAAGAAAACGCGGCAGTCTCAAACGGCGCGCGGCCGCTCTGGCGCTTGCAGCCGTGATGATCGCCTGCACGGCCTCCTCGGCGTTTGCGTCCGTCCCGGACCGGGCGGGCACGCCGAAGGAAGAGGTTGTGTATATCAACCTCAAGCCGGACGGCTCATTGGACGGCATATACGTGGTCAATTCCTTCGAGCTTGACGAAAACGGAAAAATCGTTGATTATGGCGACTATACGGCGCTGCGCAATATGACGTCTTCCGATAAAATACTTTCCGAGGGAGATAAGATCACAATCGATACGAAGGCCGGCAAGCTTTACTACGAGGGGAAGCTGGACAGCAGCGCGATCCCGTGGATCTTTTCCGTCAGATATTATATGGACGGGACGGAATACACGGCCGATAAAATAGCCGGAATGAGCGGAGCGCTCGAAATAAAAATGAGCATCCGGAAAAACCCGGAGGCGAGGGGCAGCTTCTTTGACAAGTATGCGCTGCAAGCCTCCTTTACGCTGGATTCGTCGGGCTGCAGAAATATTGCAGCGGACGGCGCTACCGTGGCAAATGTGGGCGGCGATAAGCAGCTGACCTATATCATACTGCCCGGCAGCGAAAAGGATATCGACATTACGGCGGAGGTCGCCGGATTCGAAATGGACGGAATCGCGATCAACGGGGTATCCATGGGACTGGATACGGATATCGATGCGGAAAGCAACCCGAAGCTGCATGACAAGCTCTCCGAGCTCCACGACGGCATAGACGGGCTGAACGACGGGGCAAATGAGCTTAAGGACAGGGCCGGAGAGCTGCGGGACGGAGCCGGGGAGCTCAAGGACGGCGTGTCCGAGCTGAACGACCGGACCGGGGAGCTTCAGGATGGTGTGAATAAGCTGGCCGACGGAGCGGCAAGTCTCAACGACGGGGCGCTTGGCCTGGACGGCGGCGCGGCGGAGCTTCAGGACAAAGCCGGAAAGCTTGACGGCGGGACGGGTGATTTGCTTGAGGGAGCAGCAGGTCTGAAGGACGGCAGCGGCACGCTTGAAAGCGCGGCCAAAGACCTGGACAACGGAGCGGGTACGCTTTACGACAAGCTGAAGGAGCTGGACAACGGCATAGACTCGCTCAACGACGGCACGGAGGAGCTGATGAACGGCATAATCCGTCTGCACAGCGGAGCCGCGGGCCTGAGCGACGGCGCCGGAACCCTTTCGGACGGACTCGCCCGGCTTTCGGCTCAGAACGGCAATATCACGGGCGCGGCCCTGCAGGTATTTGACCTGCTGCTGGGCAGCGCAAGCGAAAAGCTTGCCGCTTCGGGGTTTGATTACACGCTGACGGCCGACAATTATTCCTCCGTCCTGGAAGGGATTCTGGCACAGATCGGCGGGAATGCCCTTGCCGCGGCAACGCAGCATGCGCAGGCGCAAATCGCGGCCGCGGCGGAAGCGGCTGCCGAAGCCCGGGTACGCGAAGCCGCGCAGGCGCAGGCGGACAGTATCAGGGCGCAGGTCGAAGCGGATTACGGCCCCGCGATTTCCGAAGCCGCGGCCGGATATGTGCTGGCCGGACTAACGGAACAGGGCTATACCGACGAACAGATTGCCTATTATAAGACGACGCAGGACTGGACGGATGCCGTAGCAGGGGCTGAGAGAACGATTGCCGACCGGTATGTGGAGCAGGCCATCGGCGATGCGGTCGAGGCCGGAATGGCGTCCCCGGAGGTCCGGGCGCAGATCGACGCCGCAGTTGCGGAGCGGCTGGCGGATCCGGCCGTACGGGATCAGATCGACCAGGCCGTGCAGGGGGCGCTCGGAAACAGTGAAGGCTATGCGGCCCTCGTTGCCCTCAAGGCGCAGCTTGACGGCTACAGCGCCTATTATAACGGGCTTCTGACGTATACCTCAGGCGTGGCTTCGGCGGCATCCGGCGCTGCGGAGCTTAAAAGCGGAGGCTATGCTCTCGCCTCGGGCGCAGGCTCTCTGGCAGAGGGGTCCGATAAGCTCTATAAGGGCCTGGCTGAGTTGAAATATGGCAGCGGGGCGCTGCTTGAAGGGGCGCGGGAGCTGAAGAACGGTACGGCAAACCTGCTCGACGGCACCATAAGGCTGCATGACGGCACGGCTACGCTGTACGACGGAGTCGTCGAGCTCAAGGACGGAACGTCCGCTTTTCTTGACGGGACTGTCGACTTAAAGAACGGTACGGGCGAGCTTGCAAGCGGTACGAAAGAGCTTCAGGATGGCAGCATCGAGCTCCGGGACGGCGTTGTGGAGCTGAGGGACGGAGTGGCAAGCCTGCTCGACGGCTCGATTGAGCTCCGGGACGGAACGATCAGGCTGTATGACGGGACTGTGGAGCTTAGCAGCGGGACCCTGGAGTTCCGCGACAAAACAGGCGATATCGACGGCAGCATAAGCGAGGCCGTGAAGGAGCTTCTCGGCATGGATACGGCCACCGTATCCTTTGTATCGGACAAGAACACGAAAGTGGAGTCGCTTCAGTTCGTCATCAAAACACCGGCTGTCGCGGTTGAGAAAACGGAGTCCGCGGAGCCTATACAGGCAAGGCCCCTGAATATCTGGCAGAAATTTCTCAGCCTGTTCGGCCTGTATAAATAAGGCAAAGGCAATAATTGACTTGGCCGTTTTGAGAGGTTATTATTAACATATGTTAAGTATAATACTGAAGCGGAAGTGATTTAGTGTCCATAAAATATGCCATATTGGGCCTGCTGAGCTGGAAGCCTTCCACAGGCTACGAGATGAAAAAGATTTTCGAGGAATCGTCGGCCATGTATTGGTCGGGAAATAACAACCAGATATACAAATCCCTCATCCAGCTGCTGGACGAGGGGCTTGTGACCAGCGAAGTACGGCATCAGGAGGCCTTGCCCTCAAAAAAGATCTATACGATAACGCCGGAGGGACTGGCGGAATTGAAGAGCTGGGTCCTTTCGCCGCCCGAAGCCCCCGAGTTCAGAAAGCCCTTCCTTGTCCAGCTTGCATGGGCCGACCAGCTGAACGATGAAGAGCTCGGCGAGCTTCTCTCGAAGTATGAAAACGAAATAATGCTCCAGTTTCTGGGCCAACAGGAAAAGGACAGGCGCGGCATACGCTCGCCGGACAGAAATCCGCGTGAGGCATACCTGTGGGATATGATTTCCGCCAACCTGACGGCCTCCTTGAAAAATGAGCTGGACTGGGTGAGGGGAATCCGCAGGGAGCTTTTTGAGAAGGGAACGGCAAAGAGAGAGAAATTTCTCTATAAAGTAATCCGGAAGGGGGACGGGAGGTATGTCGAGCTGGTATCCTCCGTCACGCCTGCCGGAACGGAACAGGATGCTCTGGATATGGTCGCCCTTTGCGGAGAAAACGATACCAATCTGATGATGCTTCACTACGGCGCTCTCGACGAAGGCTTTTTCAGGCACAGGACTGGAGCGGCGGGCGTGATGCTCCAGAAATTCTCCAACTACTTCATAAAAGCGGCGGTCGTGATACCTCCGGGAGCGGCCGACGGGGGGACCGGCAGGGGAATGAGCCACGAAACGGGCAAGGCGGACAGCCTCAAGGTCTTCGGGAGCAGGGAAGAGGCCGAAGCCTGGCTCCTGGGCTGACGGGACGTCAGGCAGATGCATGGGAGGGGCCGAAAACCGGCACATTTTTTGCCGCCGGTTTTCGGCCCCTCTATTCATGGGATGACATATACATCCCAGCCTTGGATGCTTCCGCGCAAAATCATTCGATTATTTCCGTGACGACCCCTGCGCCGACGGTTCTTCCGCCCTCGCGTACCGAGAACTTTGAGCCCTCCTCAAGGGCCGTCGGCGTAATAAGCCTTATGCCCATCGTCAGCCTGTCGCCCGGCATGCACATCTCCGTACCCCCGGGCAGCTCAATAACGCCTGTGACGTCGGTTGTCGTGAAAAAGAACTGCGGACGGTAGTTGTTGAAAAAGGGCGTATGGCGTCCGCCCTCTTCCTTCGAAAGGACATAGATCTCAGCATTAAACCTCACATGCGGCTTGATCGAGCCCGGCTTTGCGAGGACCTGGCCGCGCTCAGCCTCCGTTCTTTGAATGCCGCGCAGCAGGGCGCCGATATTGTCTCCCGCCAGCCCGCGGTCGAGAAGCTTCCTGAACATCTCGACGCCTGTCACCACGGCCTTGCGGGTGACGTCGGCCAGCCCTACGATTTCGACCTCGTCGCCGACCCTGACGGAGCCCCTTTCGATTCTGCCGGTCACGACGGTGCCCCGCCCCGTGATGGTAAACACATCCTCGATATGCATCATGAATGGCCTGTCGATTGCGCGCTCCGGGGTGGGGATATAGCTGTCCGCGGCGTCCGTCAGCTTCAGGACAGGGGCGTAGACAGGGTCGCCGGGATCGGTGGAATCCGATTCGAGCGCTTTCAGAGCCGAACCTCTTATCACCGGGACTTCGTCTCCGGGGAATCCATACGAGCTCAGCAATTCGCGGATTTCCATTTCAACAAGCTCGACGAGCTCTTCATCGTCAACCATGTCGATCTTGTTCAGAAAGACGATGATGTGCTGAACGCCTACCTGTCTTGCAAGCAGAATATGCTCCCTTGTCTGGGGCATCGGACCGTCTGCCGCCGATACCACCAGTATCGCCCCGTCCATCTGGGCCGCGCCGGTGATCATGTTCTTGACATAGTCGGCATGGCCAGGACAATCAATATGGGCATAGTGCCTGTTTGCGGTTTCGTATTCGACGTGCGCGGTGGAGATCGTTATTCCTCTTGCCTTTTCCTCCGGAGCCTTGTCGATCTGGTCATAGGCCGTATACTCAGCTTTGCCCTGGAAGCCCAGCACCTTTGTTATGGCGGCCGTCAGCGAGGTTTTGCCATGGTCTACATGGCCTATCGTGCCTATATTGACGTGAGGCTTGTTCCTTTCAAATTTGGCCTTGCCCATTCCGCTCACCTCCCATGCGCATTTCAAGCGCTTTCCTTAATTTTTCAAGCTCCCGCAATTCGTTTTCGCAGGCGCTCAGCGCATATTCCATCGCAGGCTCCCACATAAGCCCGTGCCCTCCGGAATCCGCGCTTTCACGGCGTATTCCTTCCCGCAGCATCAGAAGCTGTATTTTAATTTCGTTTTCGTATTGATCGAATAACGCGCTCAGCTCCTCTTTTTCCAGCAGGTCCGCCGATGACAGGCGGACCAGAAAAGAGGCGTTCGCCCGGGGCGGCTCCGGCAGTGAAGCAGCCCATTTTTTGAGCTCCGACAGCCCGCTCTCCGTGATGAAATAAACCTTCCCGGCAGGCCTGCCCGCCTCCCTGCGCACCTTGCTTGCCGCCGCCCCATCCCTTACAAGACGGGTAAGCGTTTTGTAGATCCGGTTTTCATCCTCCCGCCAGTACAGGACCGGCGAAGCGTTCAGTTTTTTCTTCAGGCCGTATCCCGTCTGCGGCCCCTGTCTTAAAATTTCCAGCATTGCATATTTTACGGCCATGCTTTACCCTCCTCGGCAATAATTTTTTACATCACATATATGATATCATTAATGTATGTTAAATATAACATATGTTATTATGCGTGTCAACTGAGATTTTTGAAGCCTCAATATAAATATTGCGTGCCGGGAAGTTTCATAATCCGAAGATTATGTAAAGAAGCGGGTAAGAAATTCTTATTTGCTTCAGGCTGCCGGAAAACGAATTCATGGGTTTCCCGGTATGTGAGGGATGGCCGTACCCTCCCGGCCGCAATCCGTTAAGCCGTGGTTAAGTGGAAAAATGTAAAATAAAAGCGTACGTTTGGATCATTATGTAAATGCGAGGGGAAGCGGTATGAAAAAACATACTTTTTTTAAGCTTATTTCAAAATTAATGTCGGTTCTTATACTGCTTGCGGGCCTGCA
>JAEZJL010000046.1 GCA_023415815.1 Bacillota bacterium
CGGCATAGCCATACTGAAGGTGGGGCCTGCCCTGACCTTTGCGCAGAGGGAAGCCCTGTTTTCGCTCTCCATGATGGAAGAAGAGATGTTTGCCGGCGATAAAGACGTTGAGACTTCCGGCTTCCGCAGCGTTTTGGAAAAGGTGATGAGGGAAAAGCCCTCAAACTGGATAAAGCATTACAAAGGCAATGAGCGTGAAATTGCTTTCAAATTCAAGTACAGCTTTTCGGATCGCTGCCGCTATTATTTGCCGGAGCCGGAGATAGAGCGTTCGGTAAAAAAGCTGATAAGCAATTTGAGGGGGGCGGATATTCCGCTGTCGCTTCTGAGCCAGTACATGCCCGTACAATATGCAAAGATACGGAAGGGATTATTGTCCCACGACCCGGAAGCGCTTATCCGGGACAGGATCAGCAACTGTATAGACGAATACCTATACGCTTGTGGCGCCTGACGGACGATACGCCGCCGGGTGCGGGCATTCCGGCGGCGGAAGCCATACATGCGGCTTCAGGCAGCTTGAGTGAAGGCAGAATCACATCGATTCAAACATACGGATGATTTTTACAATGGACCTGGCCAGATGAAACGCGCATTTCCATTTGGTGCCCTTGTCCGATACCTTCACGCTGCCGTCCCGGTACAGTCTTTCATACCATTCTCCGTAGAGGGGGTCAAAAAAGTACTTCTGGCAATATTCGTGCTGGTCTTCAAACATTTTGAGGTACTTCTCATCCCCGGATAAGGCATAGGCGGTCGCAAAGCTGCACAGCGATTCGCAGTTTACCCACCATACCTTGTCGTCCCAGAGCGAGTTTGTCTCCCTGTGCCAGTCAAGAGGCACGGGCTCCTGTCCGAAAGCGTCGAGATACGAGAATATCCCGCCGTATTCCCTGTCATGGCCGATGTCGTAAGTCCATTCCACGATATCGAGAGCTCTTTTCAATGCCCTGTCGTTCTTTCTTCTCACCGCGGTCTCCATGCAGAACCACATGGACTCCAGGGAATGGCCCGGATTTATGAAGCGCCCTTCGGGCTCCGGATCTATTCCGCCATCTCTTGTGACAGCCTCAAATACCATTTTATATTCGTCGCGGGCAAATGAATACAGGATTTTTTCAAGACAAGCCTCCTCGAATGCGGTCGTCCTGCCGCCGGGCAAAACCTGCGAGGCTATGCCGGCCGCGTTGAGCGCGGTCAGATACAGGTCGTGCCATATGAATTTCGGGCTCCACGTATTTTCATACAGGTCCTTGAAGAGCGGATCATTCACATTTTTCTCCATGGCGTCATATGTTTCCGTCACTATCCTCATGCCTTCGGGATTTTTGCAGTCCGTAGCCAGCATGTACTCCGACAGTCCCTGCAATACGTGAAAATCCGAATAAATGGAGTTTGTACCGGTAATGACCTTGCCGGCCCTGTCAAGCTCGAAATTCCAGCGCCCATTGCCCGCATATGCCTTTTCCACAAGGAACCGGTAGCCCCATTCCGCCATTTCAAGCCATTCGGCTTTTTTCCCGATTTGGTTGTAGAGCAGAGCGAAGGTATACAGCTGCCTGCCCTGGAACCATATATATTTGTTTTTATCGGTGATGTTGCCCTCCCTGTCAAAGCACGTGATATAGCCGCCGTATTCCTTATCGATACACCGGCTTTCCCAGAAGGGCATAATGTCCTTTACAAGATGGTTCCGGTAAAAATCCGCGTATTTTTCAGCGATGCCTGTCATATTTATTCTCCCGCATTTTCCGACATAGTTTGATTTATTACTTCAGAACTACTTTGTATTTATACATGTCGCCCCTGATAATGCCGATGCAATACTCGACGATGCCGCCGTTGGCCTTGGTGACCCTCTCCAGGCTCAAGGCCGCGGAGTGGTTTTTTACTTTCAGATATAAGGAGGATTCGGAATCCGTAAGGACGGCGCCGAAGGTTTCCTCGGCCTCATCCGGTATAACGCCGCATATATCCTTGAGTGAATTGTACAGTCCGTACTTTTCCACAGACTCCCTTGTAAGCTGCTTTGCAATATCATACGGTATATAGGACGTCTCCACGGCAAACGGTTCCTTGTTGGCCAGCCGGAGCCTCTTAATGGAAATGATGCTGCTGCCCTCATCGATGTTCATTATCTGCGATATTGACTCGTTGCTCTCAAGTATTTGAAAGTAGATGATGTTGGTGCTCGGCACAGCGCCAAGCTTGCGTATCTCTTCACTGAAGCTGTAGAAGCTGTTGAGATGCTGCTCATATTTCGGGGCCGCAACAAATGTGCCTTTGCCCTGCTTCCTGTGGATGAAGCCCTCATACTCCAGTTCCTTGAGAGTTTGCCTCACGGTGATCCTGCTTATGTTGAACATTTTGCACAGTTCTCTCTCGGTGGGGATCTTCATGTCGATCGGCCATTCATTGCTCTTGATTTTATTTATAATCACATCTTTCAGTTGATAGTAGAGTGAGACGGAAGATGTCTCATCCAGCATAAAACCACCCCTTTATGGGTTATAATATTACATTCCCAGTTATTATACAATATAAAGAAAATCCTTGAGTTTTACATACCGTCAATTTTTTAGTCCTTTTGCGGAGAGGATATCGTTCAGCCATGCCTGTCCTCTTGTACCGCCCCGCGCCTGAACGTTATAAGCGCCGCAAACGCAAGCCGCCCTCAGGCAGTCTTCGATACCGTATCCGCGGAGCAGGCCGTAAACAAACCCTCCGTCAAAGCTGTCCCCGGCCCCGATGGTATCGACGACCGGAACGTCAAGAGAAGCGGCGTCGTATCTCCGGCCTCCGCAGTATGCGGAAGCGCCTGTTTTTCCCCTTTTTACGGCAATGACCGGTATTTTGTCCCTGAGTTTGTCGACGGCTTTATCGATAGTGCCTTCACGGGTGATGGCCATCAATTCGTTTTCATTAGGCAAAAACACATCCACCCTGGGGAGTATGTCCCACAGCCCGCTGTCCCAATTTTCTTCGGGGTCCCAATTCGTATCAAGGCTCACGGTCGTCCCGCTTTCCTTCAGCTTGTCTATAAGGCCGGGATAATGCTTTTGCAAGCGGGTCATCAGGAAGTAGCTGCCTATATGGAGATGCCTTGCGTTCCCGTAGAGGCTTTCGTCAAAATCGTCAAGGCCCGCAGCGTCGATCGTCCCGTTATAGGTCAGCATGCCTCTGTCGGAAATTTTGTTCAATACGACCGTAAGGCCCGTTTTGTTTTGAGCGTCCTCCTTAAGATAATCGGTTGATACATGGGAGCTTTTCAGAGTATTTATAATCATACTCCCCAGCTCATCCCCGCCGACCTTTCCCAAAACCGCAGTCTTAAGCCCGAGCTTGGCGGTCTGGCTTGCGAAAATACAGCATGAGCCGCCCATTTCAAGGGAATAGTCCGCGATTATTTTTTCCTTCTGCCCGAATTCCGGAGCCATGTTTTTATCCGTCAGCACCAGATCCACGCAGGTATCTCCAAAGGTAATCACATCATAGTCTTTTGCCATACGAAACCTCCAAAATCCGGTCGGGCTACCGCCTGTCAGGCGGGGGACGCCGCAGAATAATAGTTTTCGAGCACCTCTCCGATTTTATCCCTTATCAACGCCTCGGGATCGTTTTTAAGCTGATGGCTTCTCACTCTGCCGTATTGGATGGGCATGTACTGGCTGAGCAGGGTGAGCGGTATTTTTTGTGTACGAAGGTTGGCGACCAGCCTTTGTACGGATTCAGACACCTCCGGTGAAGGCAGATAATAACGGCACCGGTCGGAAAAGCTGAACATTCTGTCCAGAGCGGTCTGCTCCTTGCTGCCGGTGTAATAATTATTCCAGTATGCCGGACGGCTCAGCATGGCGTTTTCCAGCACTGCCGAAAAGCATGAGAGGCTGATCGCTCCGCTGCTTCCAAACATTTTCTCTTCAATCATGTTAAGTGCGAATAGGGCTTCTCTGAGCGCGAAGGTCAGCGCCGGACCGACCTTGAGTATTGCAATGCCATCCTCAACCATCCGCTTTAATGAACCAGGCCGCTGATAGTCGGTAGAATGCCCTTCAAAAACAAGGCCCTTATGCATTCGCAGACTTTTTACCAGATTTGCGGCGGCGTCATGATCATATTCCAGTATAAAATCGCTTCCGAACTCAACGCCCGGCTGGACAACGACCGCAATCACGTTGTCCCGGCAGTCGCCGATGCCCGTATTTTCAAAGGCCTCTTTATATGAAGCCAGAGTCTCTTCAAAATCTCCGGCGGATGTGATGCTGACGCCGGCTTCATGCTCCGGGCTTCCGCCGGGGACCGGCACCTCGCTCCCGATAACATAAACGGGAGCAGCGGCATCGGGATGATCCACCTTGTAGGCCCGGAATTCATCTTCAGCGGCTTTGCAGATGATGGCCGCCCTTTCGGCAATTATCCCGGAGGGCGGCCTTTTGTCTCCATCACCGGCAAGCCCCATGCTTGTGTCGACATGTATCTTCGTAAAGCCTGCATTGATCAATTCTCTCACAAGCTCACACGATTTTGCCATGGCCGCCGCGGCCGTATCGTCCTTCCAGACAAGCGGGCCGATATGGTCGCCCCCCAGAATGAGCATGTCCTGCGGAAAATTATTGGACGCTGCGATATCAGCGATAAAGTTCCTGAAATCCATCGGCCTCATCCCGGTATAACCGCCGTACTGATTTACCTGATTGGCAGTTGCTTCAACCAGTAAAAAAGCATTGCGGTGAAGCGCCCTGTCCATCGCGGCTTCAATGACATACCTGTTTGCGCTGCATATCGAGCATATTCCCGCGGGGATATCTCTGTCCTGCAAATATACGATTCTTTTGAGAGGATGCTCCATTTTTTATCGCCTCATAAATGATATACTTTCTCTTTTTTGCGTCATATAATCATAGTTTGATCCACGGATTAAGTCCCTCGGGCGCATCGGGATTGACGCCTTCCGACAGAGCTTTGTAAAGCGTAATCATCTGGGGCACCGATATAAAGAGGATGCCGTTTACGGCGTAGTTTTTGAAGGACGGCAGCAAAACCGCGTAATCAGCGCAAGAAACAGCGGGATTTTTACTGCCTGCCGTAATGACTGCAGCGCCTTTAGCCTTTATATCCGATAGGATAGCTT
>JAEZJL010000048.1 GCA_023415815.1 Bacillota bacterium
AAAAGGTTTCAGAGGCAATAAGGGAAAACGGAGGAAGGATTTTTAAGAGTTTTATGGAATAGATAGATAATGTGGTTTAAACGATAAAAGCGGAGCAGCCAATGAGGTCTTTAACGGTTGAAGAAAAGCATTCGGATATGCGTATAGACAAGTACCTGAGGGCGGTGTTTCCCCGCCTGCCTTTTTCCGCCCTTCAGAAGGCGCTAAGGAAGCGGGACGTAAAGGTTGATGGAGCAAGGGTCGGGCAGGACTATGTAGTCAGGGCGGGCGACAGGCTTGAGGTCTTCATAGCGGACGAATTCCTGGAGGGCAGACCGGAAAATGAAGGCGGGAAGCTCAACAGGGGCTTTGGCATCGTATACGAGGACCGCAACCTTCTGCTGGTCAATAAGGAGCAGGGCCTGCCGGTACATCCCGACAGGGAGCCCGAGACCGCTACCCTCATCGGGGCCGTCAGGGATTACCTTGCCGGAACGGGCGAGTATCTGCCCGGCGATCCGTCGTCCTTCGCCCCGGCGCTGTGCCACAGGCTGGACAGGAACACGGGCGGCCTTGTGATGATTGCGAAAAACCAGGCAAGCCTCGATATGATTCTTGAAAAAATGGAGAGCAGGGAAATAAAAAAATACTACCTGTGCATGGTCAAGGGTAGATTGGAAAAGAAAACCGCACAGCTTAGGGGCTGGCTTATCAAGGACGAAAATAAAAGCCGCGTCTTTATCAGCGACGTTAAAAAGACCGGCTCCGTGGAAATCATAACGAAATACCGTGAAATAGCTTATTCTCCCGATAAGGATGTCAGCCACCTGGAGGTTGAGCTTGTAACAGGCCGCACGCATCAGATAAGAGCCCATCTTGCCCATATCGGACACCCCGTCATCGGCGACGGCAAATACGGCACAAATGCCGTCAACCGGCCGTTCGGCCTTAAATACCAGGCCCTCTGGGCTTATAAGCTGGTGTTTGAAATCGAAAACGCAGGAATACTTTCCTATTTAAGGGGAAGGGAATTCAAGGCGGAGCCCGAATTCCCTGTCTGACTCTTTCTGAGCTTTTCCTTTATCCGGTTCAGCGTCCGATGAACTGCTGCACCAGAATTTTCCCGTATGTCTCGCTCGACGCCACTCCGATTCCGGTGATGCTGAAGCTGCCGTTCAGTATGTTTTTCTTATGGTCGTTTGAACCCATCCATGCCTTGAAGGCCCCTTCAACCGTCTTGTTTCCAGCGATGTTTTCACCTGCGGTCTTAAAGCTGTTGTCAAACTGCCTCATCATATCGAAGGGCGAGCCGTATGTCGGGGATTGGTGGGAGAAATAGCGGTTGTCCGCCATGTCGTCCGCCTTCAGCCTTGCCACCTTCAAAAGACTTTCATCGAATGAAAGCGGTTCAACCCCGGCGTCCTTCCTTGCCTTGTTCACGAGATCCAGCAGCTTCTGCTCGTCCTCGGAGACATCTCCGGAAGCCGCTGCAGCTTCATCGGTCAGTCCGGTGGTGGTTTTGGACGGTGTTGTTTTTGAGGGCGTTGTCTTGGAGGGCGTTTCCTTCGACGGCGTTTCCTTGGATGGTGTTTCCTTTGACGGCGCCGTCTTCTGAGTCGCTTCTCCGCCGGTTATCGACGCCTGCGAGGCAGCCTCGTCAAGAATGAGATATTTCCCGTCGACAGCGCCAAGGCTGCCATCATTGAGATTGTACACCGCATACCAATCGCCCAGTTTTCCGATGACCCTTACCGATTGGCCCTGCTCAAGCTTGCTTATCACCGGATAGCTCACGGAAGGACCCTGCCTGACATTTAAAATGCTTGCAGTGACTTCCGCATCCGTAAAATCGGTCTTTTCAAATGCCAGGACGTCTTTTGCGCCCGTGCTTTCCGCCGATGCAAAGCCGGCAGTTGATGAGATCAGAAGGGTAAGCACTGCCAGGATGATAATTTTCCTTTTCATAAAATACCTCCAAATGTTACGTTATAAAATGATTACAGCCTCATGCTTTCAGACAAAACTGCCATGAAACGGTACCGATTATAGTATTAACAAAAATTATTGAATTATTTGCATTTCTGGCCCTGATATACAAAAAATATAAGTTTTTTATGAAAGGATCGGCGTGATTTTTTATTGAACGGAAATAGAAAATGCATAGATCGCCTCTATGCATTTTCATAAAATATTTTATTGAACCCATGCCGGGCTTGTGATTTAATTTTTTCCTGGCCCCCCGGTCTTCCCGGGCGGCGTTTTAAACCCTGTCAATATGCCTTGCCCCAGTAAACCATGGACTCGGCCTTGCCGCCGCAGCATACGCAGCCGTCGGAGATCCTCTCCTGCTCAAAGGGTATGCACCGGGCCGTGGCCCCTGTCTTTTCCTTTATCTTCTCTTCGCAAGCGCGGTCGCCGCACCACATTGCCTTTATAAAGCCCGGAGTCTCGTTGACCGTTTTCTCGAATTCATCGAAATCCCTGGCCGTGTAAGTCTTCCGGTCTCTCAGTGTCCGCGCTTTTTCAAGCAGCTTGCTCTGGATATCTCCAAGCAGCCTCTTTACTGTTTCCTCCAGCCCATCCATTGAGACAAAGCTCTTTTCGCCGGTATCCCTGCGGACCAGTACAACCTGTCCCTTTTCTATATCCTTCGGCCCGATTTCCAGCCGCACCGGCACGCCCTTCATTTCATACTCGCTGAATTTCCAGCCCGGAGATTTGTCACTGTCGTCGACCTTCACGCGCGCCACGCCCGAAAGCCTTGCCTTCAGCTCGGCGGCTTTTTCAAGCACGCCCTCCCTGTGCTGCTGCACCGGTATGACGACAACCTGCAGCGGCGCTACCTCAGGCGGCAGTACAAGCCCGCTGTCGTCTCCGTGCACCATTATGACGGCGCCGATGAGGCGCGTGGTCATTCCCCAGGAGGTCTGGTGCACATACTGAAGCTGGTTGCCGCTGTCGGTGTACTGTATTCCGAAGGCCTTTGCGAAGCCGTCTCCGAAATTGTGAGTAGTGCCGGACTGGAGCGCAATGCCGTTGTGCATCAGGCTTTCTATGGTATAGGTCGCCTTTGCGCCGGCGAACTTCTCCTTTTCGGTCTTTTGCCCCTTTACTACGGGAATGGCCAGTACGTTTTCGCAGAATTCCGCGTATACGTTGAGCATTCTTATCGTTTCCTCCTGCGCTTCGTCAGCGGTCGCATGGGCGGTATGGCCCTCCTGCCAGAGGAACTCAAGCGTCCTCAGGAAGGGGCGCGTGGTTTTCTCCCACCGCACCACCGAGCACCACTGGTTATAAAGCTTCGGCAGGTCCCGGTAGGAATGGATGATGTTTGCATAGTGGTCGCAGAACAGAGTCTCGGACGTCGGTCTCACGCACAGTCTTTCGGTGAGCTGCTCGCTCCCTCCGTGCGTCACCCAGGCAACCTCGGGGGCAAAGCCCTCCACATGGTCCTTTTCCTTCTGCAGCAGGCCTTCGGGGATAAACATGGGCATATATACATTCTCGTGGCCCGTGGCCTTGAACCTTGCGTCAAGGCCCTTCTGGATATTCTCCCATATACCGTAGCCGTAAGGGCGTATTATCATGCAGCCCCTGACGCTGGCATAGTCCACCAAATCGGCCTTTTTGATGACATCCGTATACCATTGGGTAAAATCTTCGTTCATTGAGGTTATTTCTTCCACCAGTTTCTTTTCCTGTGCCATCGATGCTTCTCCTTTCAAATACAAAAAACCGCCCCTCTATGATTTAAAGGGACGGAATTGATTCCGCGGTACCACCCAATTTGGAAAACCCGGCTTGGCAAGCTTTTATCGGAGCTCATCCGGCAGCCTCGTCGGCGCGTCTCAAGGGTGGGAAGAAAAGCCGCTTCCATGGGGCTCTCACCGTATGCCCCACTCTCTTGGGATTTTGCTTTTCGCAGGCCCGTCATCGACATTTTCTTAAATATAATACAACGCGCATCCCATGTCAATAGTTACTCTTCAAGGACCTCGGAATTATTCCATGAATTCAGAGATTATTTTCTGCCGATATTATATAATCAATATATGTGCTTTTGATTTATTCTACATAGGGGAGATGGTCATGCAATGAAGGTCGGAATAGGTCAGGACAGCCACCGATTCGAGCATAATAGCAGCGGGGGAAGGAAGCTTGTGCTCGGAGGGGTGGTTTTCGAGGACGAAGCCCCGCTCCTGGGGAACAGCGACGCCGATGTGGTCCTGCATTCAATAACAAACGCGATATCGGGTGTAACCTGTGTGAACATACTCGGCAAAATAAGCGACGAGCTCTGCCTCAAGCATGGCATTACTGACAGCAGCGTGTACCTCCTGGAGGCTATGAAATACCTTGGCGACAATAAAATCGTCCATGTATCCGTTTCCATAGAATGCCTGTCGCCTAAAATCACGCCGAGAATTGAAGAAATGCGCAAGAACCTGTCGGGGCTCCTCGGAATACCGGAGAACTGCATCGGCATCACGGCAACCACCGGAGAGGGCCTTACGCAGTTCGGCCAGGGCCTGGGAATACAGGTGATGAGCATCGTAACGGTGATATGACCCTGCCATATAAGCCGCACATATGATCTAGCTTCTGAAAAGCACTTTTTCCTTCTTGAACATGGAGGCAGCCAGCCAGAGCGTCAGTGCGACATATACGCAGGAGGTGCCCAGCGCAAGGAACAGGTTGACGTAATTTATAACGCCGCCCAGCACCATTTTCAAGGCCGATATGGTATTCAGCACGGGAAGGGCGAACATGTATGTGTTTATATCGTCGGGCTGCATAAACATTGTCGCATACCCCGGTATCATTGCCGCAAATATAAGGAAAGACATATAGGTCTGCGCCTCCTTGAAGGACCTTGCGAAGGTGCTGAGCACTATCTGTATCCCGGAAAAGGTCATGCCCAAAGCAGCGGTGATGATCAACGACAGCAGCGCCGCCAGAGGGGGGATGGAAAAGCCCGTGAGCTGCTCTCCTGTGCCCATGGTCAGCGAATTGGGGTTGATGCTGTAGCCCAGCACCATACCGGCTGCGATGGCCACGACGCTGACAAAGGAAAACAATGCTACCGTCAGGTATTTGCCGGCCAGCAGCGAAGCCCTGTCCGGTTTGGTCGTAAGCAGCGGCTCGAAGGTGTTCCTTTCCTTTTCACCAGCCACAAGGTCGGTTGCGGCCGGGATCCCGCCCAGAGCCACAAGTATTCCCACCATGAGCGGCAGCGTCATCATCAGGATGGTATTGCCGGATTGGTTTTTATCGGAAACATCTTCCCGGACCACTTTTGCGGGCTCGAGCACCTCGGGATCCAGCCCCAGCTCCCTGAGCCTGCCGTCCACGGTGCGTCTGTTGAAGCTGTCTATCGCTTCGGTCAATATTCCGAGGCCTCCCGCCGATTTGGCCTTTGTTTGGTCATATTGCAGCTTTATCACAAAGGGCTTGCCGGCCTTCAGCTTTTCGGCATAGTCCTTCTCGAAATCCAGAACGCACCTCGCCTCGTCCTTTCTGACGGCGTCAACGGGATTTTCGACGTCCACGAGCTTTATTCCGGGATAATCCTTCAGTATGTCGTCTGTGAGGAGCCGCCTTATATCCGGCGTATCCGAGGCCTCGGACAGAGCTACGGTCACGTTTTCGCTCATATCCTTCGTGAATTTCTCCACTCCGCCGCCAAGCAGAAGATTGAAAAGCGGGATGAGTATCATAGGGATGAGTATGCTGGTAATGATCGTCTTTCTGTCCCTTAAGATGTCCCTGACTTCTTTTTTGTGGACGATCCATACATGCTTAAGCTTCATTGCCGGCACCCACCAATCTCATGAATATTTCCTCAAGGCTGTCGTTTCCGTACCTGGCTTTGAAATCATCGATTGTGCCTGTGTCAACAAGCCTGCCCTTGTGGATGACGCCTATCCTGTCGCAGAGCTTTTCGACCTCTGCCATGGAATGGCTTGAGAATATAATCGTCTTGCCCTCCGCCCTGCATTTGAGTATGAACTCGTGCACTTCCCTCACTGCGCTGACATCTAGCCCGGAGGTGGGTTCGTCGAAGAGCATGATGTCAGGATTGTGCACAATGGAGCGTGCAAAGGCCACCTTCTGCTTCATGCCCTTGGAAAGCCTGGAAGCTCGTTTGTTTATATATTCCTGCATCCCAAAAATGCCTGAAAGCTCGTTTATCCTTGCTTTGATACCGCTATGCTCCATATCGTTCAATTCGGCGAAATAAGCAATGTTTTCAGCGGCCGTCAGCCTGTCGTACAGCCCGGTTTCACCTCCGAACAGCACGCCTATGCAGGCCCTCACCTTCTCAGGCTCCCTGACCACATCGCAGCCGTCCATTTCGGCACTCCCGGAGGTAGGGACGAGCATGGTGGCGAGCATGCGCAGGGTTGTGGTCTTACCTGCGCCGTTTTCCCCCAGCAGCCCGAAGATTTCACCCTTTCCTATTTCAAAGCTGATATTGTCCACGGCGGTCACCGGACCGAATTTTTTCACAAGACCTTTGACCTTAATCATACAAGTCCTTACACCTGTTCCGCAATAGCTTCCGCGAGTGCCAGGTCCTCCCGTGTCGTTATTTTTATGTTGAAGTAGCTGCCATTCACAAGCTTGAGCCTGCGGCCCAGCCTTTCGACCAGGACGGCGTCGTCCGTACCGGAAAAACCATCCTCGGCCGCTATCCTGTGCGCTTCTTTTATAATATACGCTTGAAACGTCTGCGGTGTCTGTATTGACCAGAGGCAGCTCCTGTCCAGGGTGGCCAGTACGAAGTCCCCTTCATCCGCGCTTTTTATCGTGTCCTTCACAGGGACGGCTACGCACGCCGCACCGAACTCCTCCGCTGCCTCAATGCTTGAGTTTATGCTTTCGGCGTCTATAAAAG